>CALCGM010000027.1 GCA_937900985.1 uncultured Planctomycetaceae bacterium
TGTTCGGCCGCGACGCGACCGACGTCTCGAAGAACGAGCGGATCGGCTATCTGCCGGAAGAGTCGTATCTCTACAAGTTCCTCGATGCTGAGGAGACGCTCGACTTCTATGGACGGCTGTTCAACATGTCGCCGCAGGAGCGAAAGAAGCGAACGGCTGCCCTGATTGAGATGGTGGGGCTGACCCGCGATCGCAAGCGGCAGCTCAAGGAGTATTCCAAGGGCATGACCCGGCGAATCGGTGTCGCTCAGGCGCTGATCAACGATCCCGAGCTTGTGCTTCTCGACGAGCCGACCAGCGGCCTCGATCCCATCGGCACGCGGGAGATGAAGGACCTGATCATCGACCTCAAAGAGCGTGGCAAGACCGTCGTGCTCTGCTCCCACCTGCTGGCCGATGTGGAGGATGTCTGTGACCGCATCGCCGTGTTGCATCAGGGCGAGCTCAAGGAGCTCGGCCGGGTTGGCGACCTGCTGCGGGTCACCGATATCACGCAGATCAAAGCGCGTGGCCTCTCAACGCAGGCTGTCGATCAGATTCGCAGCATTCTCACCGCCGAGCAGGCTGCCGAGGTCGAGATTGGCAACCCCAACACGACGCTTGAGGACCTGTTCCTGGAGATCGTGAGAGACACGCAGGCTCGGCCCGGCCGCAGGGCCCAGCCGCAGGCCGCGTCAGCATCGGATACCCACAACTCGGAGAGCAGGTCGTCCAGCCATGGTGCTTGAACAGGAGATCCCGGCATTCGCCACATGGATCGGCCCGGCGATCCTGTGGTTTCTCTTTGCAGCGTCGCTGCTGGCGGTGGCTGCTGCTGCCGTGACGTGGCTCGTGCAGTCGGTGCTGTACGGCCCGCTGACGGCGGGCGATCGCGTCTACCGCGGCACCCTCTCGGGGCTCGGTGACCTGCTGTCGCTATCCCCCCGGCGGGTGTGGGCCCTTGCGCGGCTCGCCATGCAGGAATCGCTCCGCCGAAACGTGCTGGTGGTGCTCGCCCTGTTTGGCGGCATCGTGCTTTTTGCCGGCTGGTTTCTCGATCCGGAGAGTGTCAACCCTGGGCGGCTCTACCTCGGCTTTATTCTGGGGGCTACCAACCTGCTCGCCTCGCTGGTGGTGCTGGTGCTTGCGGTTTTCAGCCTGCCGGCCGACATCAAGGCCAAGTCGATTCAGACGGTGACCACCAAACCGGTGCGGCCGGCGGAGATCGTTGCAGGCCGGATGATCGGCTTCGCGGCCGTGGGCACCGCCATCCTGGTCGTGATGGGCATCGCGGGCTGGGCGTTTGTGGTGCGGAGCGTCGATCACGGCCATGTGGCGGAGATCGCCGACATTGTGGAGATCCGCAGTGAAGACGGCGTGCTGACCGGCTACGAAGGCCGCACCAGCCTCGATCGCGGTCACCGTCACCGCTTCTCGCTCAACGCCGACGGCCTGGGCTTCACTGATTTTGAGCAGGGCCATCGTCACGCCGTCTCCCTGACGGACGGGGGAAATCAGGTGGTGATTGGCGGCCCCGAGGGGATGCTCGAGGCCCGTCGACCGCTCCGTGGCACACTCCGTTTTCTCGATCGAGAAGGCAAGCCGAGCGTCAAGGGCATCAACGTTGGGGCTGAATGGAGCTACCGGCAGTACATCGAGGGCGGCACGCTCGCCGCGGCCGTCTGGACCTTCTCTGGCATCACTGAAGAGCAGTTTCCGGACGGGCTGCCGCTTGAGATGCTCGTGCGGGTGTTTCGCACCTACAAGGGCGAGATCGAGAAGGGGATCGCGGGCAGCGTGCGGGTGAGGAATCCGCAGACGCTGATGCAGAGCGATCCGTTTTATTTCACCGCGAAAGAGTTCACGATCGACTCGCTGCTGATTCCCACCACGGTCAACACGACGACGACCGACGGTGGCACCCGGCAGATCGACCTCTATGAATCGCTTGTGGCCGATGGCCAGGTGGAGATCGTGCTGCAGTGCCTGGAGCCTGCCCAGTATTACGGCGTCGCGCAGGCAGACTTTTATCTGCGGGCCGGTTCGGGGTCGTTTGCCTTCAACTACGCAAAGTGCTGCATCGGCATCTGGATGACAATGCTGGTGGTCACTGCGATGGGCGTGGGGCTCAGTACGTTCCTTGCCGGCCCGATTGCCTTACTCGCCTCGCTGATGGTGATTCTGATCGGGCAGTTCCGTGAGTTTGTGGAGCGGCTCTTCGCCAGCCAGATCACTGGCGACGCGACCATCGCCCCCGGCGGCGGACCGATCGAGTCGCTCTACCGGATTGCCACGCAGATGAGCATCACGGTGGATCTCGAACAGACACCGGTCGTCACGGCAATGAAGACGATCGATACGTTTCTGCTGGCCCCCATGCGGCTGGGGGCCGGGCTGTTTCCGTCGCTCTCCAGCCTCGACACGAGCAACTTTGTGGCCAGCGGGTTTGATATTCCTGCCGACCTTGTGGCCCAGCAGGCGGTGCAGACCGCCGGCTATGTGCTCGTGATGTTCGTGTTGGGTGCGTTCTTCCTCAGGTCGAGAGAGGTGGCCTCGTCATGACCAATGAACCCAGTGGAGCAACGGGGCCGGTGGCTCCGGATCGAGAGGGCCGTTGGCTTGGGCTGCGGCCGATCACCCTGATGATGCTGGTGGCCATCGGCGTGCTGCTGATCCCGCTCTCGGTGCTCAGCCAGCCGGCAGACTCCAGCAGCCCTGGTGGGCTGCTCGCACAGATGCGTGCGGAGGAAGGCCTCTCGCAGGCCAACCTCGGCGAGATCGACCCCACCAGCGAAACGATGCGGCTGGCCACACTCGGCCTAAAGAATGTTGCCGTGACCCTGCTCTGGGATCGGGCCAACTACTACAAGAAAGTGGAAGACTGGACCAATCTCTCTGCCACGCTTGAGCAGATGACGAAGCTGCAGCCCAACTTCTACTCCGTGTGGGATTTTCAGGCCCACAACCTCTCCTACAACATCTCCGTTGAGTTCGACGACTACCACGACCGCTATGCCTGGGTGCTCAAGGGGATTGAGTTTCTCAGGGACGGCATCTTCCTCAATACCCGCGAGCCTCGTCTGATTGGCCGGATGGGCTGGTTCATCGGGCAAAAGATCGGCAAGGCAGACGAGAAGCTGCAGTATCGCCGGCTCTTTAAGCAAGACGACGACTTCCACGAACGGGACCGCCCGGGGCGGACGCTTCCCGAACGCGACAACTGGCTCGTGGGTCGCGAAAAGTACATCCTGGGTCAGGAACTGGTCGACTCCGGTGCTCCCTTGAAGACCACGCCACTGATCTTCCACAGCGAGCCAATGATGACGGCCATCAACTACGCCCGCGCCCTTGAGGAAGAGGGGACGTTTGGCGAGCAGGGCCGAAACGCCTGGACGCTTGCCGGCGACGAGATGCGGCGGTATTCGG
>CALCGM010000028.1 GCA_937900985.1 uncultured Planctomycetaceae bacterium
ACTGCTCGACGGCCTTCTCGATTTCCTGATAGACCTGCATGTAGACCTGGGCTTCACGGTCCATGAAGTCCTTCTTCTGCAGCTGGGCCGTGACGTTGAAGTCGCCCTGAGCCTTGGCGATCTCGGCCTCGAGCTTCTTAAACTCCGGCGTGCCGACGTTGAAGCCCTTGATCTGCTCCATCAGGCCATTGATGCGGTCTCGCTCGGCCTTCAGGCCATTCTCAGCCTGCATCACCTCGTCTCGCATCTTGTCCATCGCGGTCTTGAAGCGAGCGTGATTCATGAAGATGTAGCCCACATCCACGACAGCCACATGCGTCGCGGGTGCTGCAGCCTGCTGAGCCGCGGCAGGAACGGCGGTGGCCACGATGGCTCCGCAGATGGCAAGGATCCCAAAAAACCTCTTCACGCTTCGCACTCCTTCGCTGATGGCATCCGGATGTCGCTGGCCCCCGGCGTTCAGACCGCCTCGGCGAGGCGGATACCGGTGGTTCCGGGGGCGTGCCTTCCGTGGCCGCGTGGCACCCGAGAACCTCTGATGGGCCGAACTATCGCAGAGGCCTGCCAGACGCTCAAGACCAAAAAGAAGCGTGAAAAAGCGGGTTTAACGGGGCGGACCGAGCGTCACGTCGAGGCTGACTTCCATTCCGTTTCGCAGCACCACCACAGGCACGGTGTCGCCCCCGCGATACTTCCGCAGGGCGTTGTCGAAGTCTTCCAGCCCCTTCACCGCACTCTCACCAAGCCGCACGATCACATCGCCTCCCTCAAGCCCCCCTTTTGCCGCAGGGGATTCCTTGGCGACGCCGGAGATGGCATAGCCCTCGGTGCTCGTGCCAAAGTCGGGGATGCTGCCAAAGTAGGGCCGGTCGCCACCGCCCCCAGCAAACTGCGTGCTCGCCACCTGCACGTAGGCTGGCGGCTCGTCGGTGGCGGCAAGTTCTGCCACGAGGTCGGCCACAAAGCTGGTGATCCGAGCCATGCCTTCGTAGTTGATCTTCTCCGCCGTGTCGGTCGGCCGGTGATAATCCTCGTGCGAGCCCGTGAAGAGGTGCAGCACCGGGATTTTCTTGGCATAGAAGCTCGCATGATCGCTCGGCCCAAAGCCGCCGGGCTCTTTCGTCACGGTGAAGCCGCGGCCCTCGAGCAGGCGATCGACGAGCGGCTCCATCGTGGTGCCCGTTCCCGTGCCATGCACGATCAGCTTCTCGTCGGCAAGCCTGCCCACCATGTCGAGATTGACCATCGCCACTGTTTTCTCAAGCGGCATCGCCGGGTTGGCCGTGTAGTGGGCGCTGCCGAGAAGCCCCCGCTCTTCACCAGAAAACGCGGCAAACAGAATCGTCCGCGGAAACGGGCCGTCCGCGGCGAGCTGTCGGGCCACCTCCACCAGGGCCGCGGTGCCGCTGGCGTTGTCGTCGGCACCGTGGTGAATCGCTTCAACGCCCGGCGCCGCAGAGTTTGTGCCTCCCATGCCGAGATGGTCGTAGTGCGCGCCGAGCACCACCACCTCGTCGGCCAGCGGCCCTTCGCCTGGCAGCACCGCCAGCACGTTGCCGGCAGTGGTCGCCTGCCGCTCAATCGATGTCTGCCCGCGGATCCGCCAGCCGGTCAGCGGTGCCGACTGCGGCGTTGGCCCCTCATCGATGGCCGCCTCCACCTCAGCCATCGGCTTGCCCAGCACCCCGCCGACGACGGGCTCAAGCACCGACCGCTTGACCTGCAGGATCGGCATGCTGCGGGCATCGCTGCCATCACCGGCCCGGTCGAAGGCCATCAGGGCGTCGTCTTTGTGCCGCTCGATCGACACCGCATCATTGAGAAACACCACGCCGCCGGCCTCATGCTCGGAGGCGTTGGCGATCTTGCGGGAGAGGGCGGCGTGCCGTGAGTTTTGATTCCCGTCAAACACGCTGTGCGGGTTGTCTTGCTGAGGTTCGTGCCGCATCAGCACCACCGCCTGCCCCTTGGCATCGAGCCCGGCGTAGTCGTCATACTCTTCTTGCGGCGCGGTGATGCCGTAGCCGAGAAAGGCCAGCGGAAGGTCAAACTCCCCCGATCCGCCCGCCGCCAGCGGCGTGTAGTCGCGGCCGAGCTCGAGCGGGATCACCTGCTCGGTGCCGTCGGCCGCTGGCCCGACCAGCTCCACCCGGTTGGCCTCCGCAGGCCCAAGCTTTGCCTGGAGCGTCATCTCAAATGGCTGCCAGCCCGCCCAGGAGTGCTCCGCCGGCCCCACCGCGACCGACTCGGCTGCCGGCGGCGACAGCCCCAGTTCGGCAAACTCCGCGGCAACCCAGGCTGCTGCCTTGTCGATTCCCGCCGTGCCGGGGCCGCGGCCCTGCATCTCCTCAGCAGCAAGCAGCCCCACGCTCTGCTGCAGCCGCGTTTCCGCGTCGGTCGTTTCCCCGCAGGATTCCGAAAAACACCCGGCCACCACCAGCATGGGCCACACGACCACCATGCCCAGACGGCTCCATTCACGAAGCGCCACGATCGGCCTCCTTGGCTGCAACGACCTCTCACGAAACGATGGATGCTTGAAAAAAGGGTCGATCCTTGCGGATGATCTCTTCAAGGCTCACGCGATGCTGTTATTTTAGCCAGCCCGAGACTCTCGGGGGGCCTGTGTGGTGGTGCCACGATCGGTTTGCCCGGTGATGTGGTGGTGAAACCGGACGTGTGTCGGCTGGCCAAGAGCCGGTGGAGAAGGAGCGAGGCGTGGCATCCCTGTTTGTCATCCAAGGACGGAATCGCGGCGAACGGTTCGACATCGCCGACGACGAGACGAGCCTCAGCATCGGCCGAGAATCAGCCAACTCGGTGCGACTCGACGACAACGAGGTGTCGCGGCGGCATGCGGAGATCCGCCGGGTGGGCGATCGGTTTGTCGTCGGCGATCTCCGCAGCTCCAACGGCACCTACGTCAACAGCCGCAAGGTCGAGCGGGCGCCGCTCGCTTCCGGCGACCAGATCCAGGTCGGCCGCACGGTGCTGGTGTTTGGCCAGGAGACCGACGAGATCCCCGTGGGGCCGGTCGACATCGTCAGCGGTCCCGGTGCCGACGATCACTCGCGGATCGTGCGATCCATCCCTGACGAGACGGCCGACCTGCTGCTTGTGGCCGACGACACCCAAAGCCTGCGGCTCGCCCGCGCTCGCTCAAACCTGCAGGTGATGTACCGCACCGCCCTGGCGGTGAGCCACACGCTCGACATCGACGACCTGCTCGGCCGCATCCTCGGGCTGGTCTTTGAGTGGGTCGAGGCCGACCGCGGCTGCATCATGCTGCTCGATCCGGCCACCCGCCAGCTGACCTCCAAGGCCCGCCGCGACCGCAGCGGCACCGACGCCACAAGTTCCATGACGATCAGCCGCACGATCCTCGACTACGTCCTCGACCGTCGCGAAGGCGTGCTGACGAGCGACGCCCGCGACGACGATCGGTTTCGCAGCGGCAACAGCGTGTTGCGAACCG
>CALCGM010000029.1 GCA_937900985.1 uncultured Planctomycetaceae bacterium
AAACAGACACCGTGAAGACACCGTGAGGAGTGAACCTGCATGAGCGAGCAACCGACCGTCGCTGACCTGATGGCCAAAACCTGCGTGCCCTGCGAAGGGGGGGTGCCGAAGCTCTCCGCGGCCGAGGCGGAAGCCCACCTCGCTGCGACTCCGGCCTGGCGGCTGACGCACGACGGCCAGCGGATCCGACGCGACTTCACGCTGCCCGATTTTCGCTCAGCGATTCGCCTGTTCAACAACGTCGGAGCGCTCGCCGAGCGGGAGGGCCACCATCCCGATCTGCATCTGGAGAGCTACCGCAAGGCCTGGATCGAGATCCATACCCACGCGATCGGCGGGCTCTCCGAAAACGACTTCATCCTGGCCGCCAAGATCGACGCACTGGCGCCGGCCTAGCAGGCTGTGGAAACAGTCTGTCGCCGCAGGATGCGGCGGCCGGCACCCGCGAAACCCCTACGCGTTTTCGCGGGCTGCCCAAGTGGAAAAAGGCCCTGGATGGCTTTTCCACGGACAGCTAGATCTGGGAGAGCTCCGGGATCTCGAAGCCGGCGTTGTGGGGATCCTTCAGCAGGGCGTTGGCAGCGTCGGCATGGTCGCCGGTGTGCCGCTCGGTGTCGGGATCGAAGGTGAGCATCGGGCCAACCCGGTAGTCGGCACCGTTTTCTGGGATGCCCACACCATCCCGCATGATCGCGTGCAGCTTGAGGAAATGCTCGGCCACATCGGGGTCGTCGCCGAAGCGGCAGGCCTTCTCGTTGAAGGGCACCGTTTCACCAAGACGGTAGGAGTTGTTCATCAGGTGGCCGAGCACGCAGCCCTCGTGGGCCTCGGAGGCGTTGCCGTTGGCCAGATTCGGGTCGCCTGCTCGCACTGCGGTAATGAAACTCTGCCAGTTGCCGCCCGGGGTGACATGGCCGGGCTCGATGTCGAGGTCTTCAAACGTGTCGCTGCCGGGCCGGCGAATCTTGTAGCGGCCCTCACCGACGATCACGCTGCCATCCTCAAGGTAGTACTCATTGGTGACCTGGTGCTGGTAGCCCTCGTAGTTCACGTTGCGAACATTGAAGAGCACCATCTGGCCGTTGGGATACTCGGCCATCGCAAACATCGTGTTGGGCGTCTCGCCCTGGTCATCCCAGGCAAAGCGGCCGCCGATCGCTGCCGCTTTCACTGGATGTGTCTGGTCGTCGTCGATCGCCCAGCGGGCGACATCGAGCTGATGCGTGCCCTGGTTGTTGAGGTCGCCGTTGCCGGTCTTCCAGAACCAGTGCCAGTTGTAGTGCACGAGGTTGGGGTTGTAGTGATCGAGCACGGCCGGGCCCTTCCAGAGATCCCAGTCGAGGTTGGCAGGGGCGTCGCCGTCGGGCTTGGTGCCGATCGAACCCCGCGGCTTGCAGCAGTAGCCGTAGGCAATCTTCAGCCTCGGCAGGGTGCCGTCTTTGAGCGCGGCATGCAGCCCGGCGATCCCCGCATCGCTCCGCCGCTGCGTGCCATGCTGCACCACCACGCCGTATTTCTTGGCAGCCTCCAGGGCGATGCGGCCTTCCACCACGTCGTGGCTCATCGGCTTCTCGACGTAGACATGCTTGCCAGCCTGAGCGCCCCAGATCGTCATCAGGGAGTGCCAGTGGTTTGGCGCGGCGACGGAGATCGCGTCGACGTTCTTGTCTTCGAGCACCTTGCGGATGTCTTTCTCACCTTTGGTGGTGAGCGGGGCGTCTCCGGCCTTCTTGGCCAGCCCGGCGAGGGTGCGATCGAGCACCTGCTGATCAGGGTCGACGACGTAGGCGATCTCCACGTTGTCGAGGCCCATGAAGCCGCCCAGGTGCGACTGCCCGCGGCCGTTGAGGCCGATCACGGCGATGCGAACCCGGTCATTGGCTCCGAGGGCCTGGGCCGACGCGCGAGCCGTAGTCAGCAGGAGCGAACCGGTGGCGGCGGAAGCGGCAAGAAAACGACGACGACTGGTGGCGGCTGGCATGGAAACCTCCCCGGAAACAAAGAGCGAACGGTGAGAGCATACCCACGGAACGGAGGCGGGGGCGAGGCCAGCAGCAAGGCGTCACCTGCGGGAGTTACCTGGCGTAGTCGGTGAGGCTGCCGGGCCGCCAGGAGACGCGGAGGGCGTTGGCGACGGCCACGAGGTCGATCGCTTCCTGGACCATGGCGCCAGCGGCCGGCGGCAGGAAGCCCGCGGCGGCGAAGGCCATGCCGATCAGGCTCACGGCCATCCCGCCAATGGCGGTCTGGAGGGCGATGCTGCGAAAGCGGCGACCGATGTGGAGGAGCTCATCGACCCGCTCGAGGGTCGTGTCCATGATCACCGCCCCTGAGGCTTCGCTGGTGACGTCGCTCGCCGCGCCCATCGCCACGCCGACGGTGGCCGCAGCGAGCGCCGGGGCGTCGTTGATGCCATCGCCAACAAAGAGGGTGGGGGCCGACGCGGTGGCCTCTTCCACGAGCCGCAGCTTGCCCTCGGGCTGGATGCTCGCGTGGATCTCCTCAATCCCCACCGACTCCGCCAGCCAGCGGACCTCGCTCTCGCGATCCCCCGACACAATCATCACCCGCTCGAGCCCGTGCTCCGGAGCGAGGTGCTGCACAAACAGCTTGCCGTCGGGCCGGGGCGTGTCGCGGAACCGCAGCAC
>CALCGM010000030.1 GCA_937900985.1 uncultured Planctomycetaceae bacterium
GCCCGGTATGCCGTAGGCGATGACTACCACGACCTGCTCCGCAGCCGACTCAACGGCCTGGCCGACTGGCTGAGCGAGCAGGTGCCGGGATCGGCGAGTCGTGGTGTGGTCGATTCGGCGCCGCTGGCGGAGCGAGATTTTGGCTGGCTCGCGGGCCTCGGCTGGATCGGGAAAAACACGATGCTGATCAGCCCGCAGGCGGGCAGCCTCTTCTTTCTCTCTGCCCTGCTGACCACGGTGGAGCTGCCGGCAGACACGCCGCTGGAGGTCGACCACTGTGGCAGCTGCACCGCCTGCCTCGAGGCCTGCCCCACCGACGCGTTTCCTGAGCCAAGGGTGCTCGACGCCACCAAGTGCATCGCCACGCTCACGATCGAAGACCGCGGGCCGGTGCCGGCCAACTTGCGCGAAGGGATGGGCACGTGGATCTTTGGCTGCGACGTCTGCCAAGACGTCTGCCCGTGGAACCGTCACGCACCGGTGGTTGATGAGCCCGCGCTGCAGCCGCGTGAAGGTGATGCGACGCTGCCGCTTGCCGACCTGCTCACGCTCGATGCAGCAGCGTTTCGGAAACGCTTCCACGGCTCACCGCTTCTGCGAGCCAAGCGGCACGGCCTCGCCCGCTCTGCGGCGATCGCCCTGGGCAACGCCCCCGATCCGGCCGCCGCAGCCGCCCTGGCCACGGCCCTCGCCGACCCCGAGCCGGTGGTCCGTGGGGCCGCCGCCTGGGCGGTCGGACGCTGGATCCGCAAAAACGTCCACGTCGCCTGGGCTCGTGAGCAGCTGGCTCGTCGGCTCGAGGTCGAAGACGACGCAGCCGTTCTTGCGGAACTTCGCGACGCGACGGGCAGCCAGCGCTCGTAGTCGAGAGAAGCATTGCCGAATCAAGCGGTGCACGGGAGCGTCCGATGACGCGGGTTTGTGCGGTCTGCGGAGTGTTAAAAGCAGCTGGCGGTTTCGTCGATGTCGTCGTCGGGCACGCGGCCGGGGAGGTCATCGGCGTAGAGACGCGCAAGCACGGCCATCCAGTCGGCCCGCGTCTTGACCTTAACGAAGGCGTCGCGGACGCCGAGGTGGTCGGGATGGAGCCGGGCATACTTGATGGCAAACTTCCGCATCACCCGGCAGGTGAGCTCCTCGCCGTGCAGTTCTTCCGCGAGCCCGTAGTGCTCGCGAAGCATGTCGGCCTGCGCAAAGAGCGACGGCGGGGCCGGCAGTGGCTGGCCCGCGAGCAGGCAGCGGAGCCCCTCGAAGATCCAGGGGTTGCCGATCGCGCCGCGGGCGATGCTCACGCCATCGACACCGGTTTCCTCAAGCATTGCCAGACAGGCTGGTGCCGAGAAGAGATCCCCCGAGCCGATGATGGTGCGGCTGCCTGCCGCCTGCTTGACCTCACGGAGGAAGTCCCACGAACTCGGTCCGTCGTACCGCTGCCGCACACTGCGGCCGTGCACGGTGATCGCGGCCACACCGGCGGCAAAAGCCCCCTCGAAAATCTGCCAGAACTTGTCGGTGCTGGCGGCCGAGTCGTCGATCCCACGCCGCATCTTGAGGGTGACGGGGAGTGCGGCTGGCACTGCGTCGCGAACGCGACGGACGATTTCGAGCGCGGTTTCCGGCACACCCAGCAGAAATCCACCGCGGCACTTGCCGAGCACCTTCTTCACCGGGCAGCCGAAGTTGATGTCGATCACGTCGAAGCCTGCCTCGACGAGTTTCACGGCCGCCGGCGGAAACTGCTCAGGGTCGGCGCCCATCAGCTGCCCACCGACCGGATGCTCTTCGGGATCCACCGAGAGGCGATTGCGGTTGCGACGGCTCGCCCCAGCCTCCACGACAAACTTGTCGAGCAAGACCTCGCCGATCGTGTAGGCCGCCCCATGCCGCCTGGCGAGCACCCGCATCGCCCGGTCGGAGTAGCCGGAGAGCGCCGCCTGCACGATGGGAGCATCGAGCACGATGGGGCCGATCGAAAGCGAGGGGGCGAGTGTTTGCATCACGACAGCATCGGGCAGATGTCAAACCAGCTGCGGCCCTGGGCTTCCATCCAGCGGTTGCTCGATGCGGGGCCCCA
>CALCGM010000031.1 GCA_937900985.1 uncultured Planctomycetaceae bacterium
GTGCGGGATCGACAGCGAATGTGGCTGCCAGCGAAACACCAAGCTGTCGCTCGACGTCGGCGACCAGCTGACGCTGCTGCTCTTCGGGCAGGCTGACCGCTGTGGTGAGCACGGCCTCGCGGCGGCCGGCCAGCTCGTCGGCCAGGCGACGGGCGGCATCGGCAACCTCGGCCACGATGCCCAGCCGGCCGTGGCGGGCCAGCACGTGCAGGGCGTGGGCGGTGGTGGGCTGCATGCGACCGGCGGTGATACGGTCGATCAGGGCATCCTTCTGCTCAAGCGGCACCCGCGGCGAGTCAAACACTCGCCGAGCCTGTGGCACCTTCGGCAGCACCTCGGTGGCCAGCGTGTGCAGCTCGTCGAGCACGTCGTCGCGGCAGCCCTTGCGGTCGGCAGCTTCGAGAATGGCCTGGGCATACACGCGGGCGACCTTCTCGGCGGAGGGGTCGAGCTCGCTCGCTGATGAGGTGTGGCTTGCGGTCATGTCGGCCATGGCTGTCGGGAGGGCCGCAAACGCGGCGGATGGGAAACGCTCGGGGCGGCGTGGATCAGTTGACGCTCGGAGCGGAGTGGATCGCAGAGACCGAGTCGCGGATCAGCCGCTGCTGATCGTCGCTGCTCAGCTTCTCTTTGAGAAACTTGCCCGCCACGCCGACGGCCAGCTCCCCTGCCCGCTCGGCAATGGTGGACAGCGCGTCGTCGGTCGCCAACGCGATTTCCCGCTTGGCTCGGGCCTGCTCTTCGTCGGCAGCCTTGCGGGCCTCACCGATGATCGTCTGTTTGGTGGCGTCGGCGTCGCGGCGGGCTTCTTCAAGCATGCC
This sequence comes from uncultured Planctomycetaceae bacterium, assembly GCA_937900985.1. GTDB lineage: Bacteria > Planctomycetota > Planctomycetia > Pirellulales > UBA1268 > M30B53. The sequence goes on from CALCGM010000031.1 coordinate 822, forward strand.
ACGCACCTCGTCGGCGGCCTCCGAAAGCCGCTTCTCGTAGGAAGCGAGCATCTGCTTCGCCTCTTCGTTGGCCCGCTGAGTGGCCGCAATCGTGTCGGCGATCCCCTGCTCTCGCTTCTCCAAGCCGTCCATGATCGGCGTCCAGGCAAACTTTGTCAGGAGCACCAGCAGCAAAACAAAGACGGCAAACGACCAGATCGCCAGATCGGCCTGAAACCAGGCCGGGCTCTCAAACTCGCTCGTTGTCACGCCCTGCGGCGGGTTGTGGCCGATTTCCAGGCCATGGCCATGGTCGCCATGATGGTCATCGCCATGATGCTCGTCGCCGTGGGCAGCGTGGTCGGTGTCGGCATGCTCGCCGTCGGCATGGCCTTCCGCGTGGTCGGCCGCAGGTTCGTCGGCTGCCAGGGCGGCAGTGCTCAGGCCACCAACGCCTGCCAGGCAGAAACACGCGATCACCAAGGCAGCAGCACTGAGGCCACGCTTCAACGAAGTTGCAAGAACGCTTCGCACAGGACTCTCTCCGGACACCACACCAAATCGGTCGATCACACACACGTCGCACGAACACTGGATGACAGACAGGCCTGCCGGCCTGCCGGGATCGGCTCAGGAGTGTGAACCACTCGCTGACACCGACCCGGCGGCGGCTGCCCGGTCGCCTCTGTTCCGTTTCCTGGTTGGGTTCAGGAAGGGGTGCAGAGGAACAGTGCGTAGAACGTGAAGCCTTCGATGAGGGCCGCGGCGATGATCATCGCGGTCTGCACGCTGCCGGCCACCTCGGGCTGACGCGACATGCTCTCGTAGGCCGAGGCGGCGAGGCGGCTGATGCCGAAAGCCGAACCGATGACCGTCAGGGCAATGCCGATGTAAGGGGTAAACTCGATCAGCGTGGTGCCGCCACCGGCCTCCTGGGCGCTGGCCACGTCGGCACAAACGAGGGTGACGACAACAGCCGCGAGAACGCTGAGGCTACGGAGGGAATAAACGGAACGCATCATGACGGGCTCATGCTCCTAGGTCAGGAAAGGAAACGAAACGGATGCCGGGGTGGCCCTCCGAGTCAGAAACTGAAACAGATTGGGTCAGGTCGCGAGTTCGATGTTCTACGCAAAATGACGATGGTTTGTAGGGGGGGCGAAAATCAGTGCTGATGCACGCTTGCCCCGATGAAAAGGGCCGACAGAAACGTGAAAATGTAGGCCTGCAGAAACGCGACAAACAGCTCGAGCACGCTGAAGAGCGTGCTGCTGACGACGCTGATGCCGGTCACCGTGGCCCACAGTCCAAATGAGTAGCTGGCGGCCGCCGAGATCAGGCCCATGATGCCCAGCAGCACGAGGTGGCCGGCCACCATGTTGGCCAGCAGACGCACCGCCAGGATCAGATGCTTGATGCACAGGCCGAGCATTTCGATCGCAAAGATCATCGGCTTGAGCACGATCGCCAGCGGCAGCGGCAGGTCCATGCTCGGCACCTGATTGGCGAAGAAGCCCAGCGGGCCAAACTGCATCATCCCGGCCACGACGACCGTGCCGAAGGTGACACCCGCCAGGGCGAGCGTCACTGAAAACGACGCTGTTGGCGAGCCCGCCCAGGGCACCATCCCCAGCAGGTTGCAGCCGAGCACGAAAAAGAAGAGCGTCAGCAGCAGCGGCACAAAGCGGTCGCCCTCATGGGCGGCCAGTGCTGCTGCCCCGTGGTGGCTGTGGCTGTCGCCATGTCCATGGTCATCGTGCCCATGGTCATCGTGGGCGTCGATTGCCGGCCGAGCGATCTGGTCGCGGATGAAGAGGATGAAGGCCTCAAACAGGTTGGCCAGCCGGCCCTTGGCCGGCGCGCCCGACGACAACTGCCCGGCAAGCCTCGTGAAGATCAGGTAGAGGATCGCCGCGAGCAGCAGCTCGAGGATCATGTATTTGGAGATGCCCAATCCCGTCCGCACCGCATAGAGGCTGTCGAGGTCGGCAAAGGGCTGAGGGATCAGCACCTTGCCGCTCATCGCCTCGTTGAACTCCTCAACCGTCGGCATCGGCTCGCCGGCTTCGTCGTAGGGGCGGCGGAGAAACTCAGGAACCTCGTCGAGCGTCTGCCAATCCCGAGACCAGAACGGCTTGGGAACCTCGAAGAAGTAGGCGTCTTTGAGGTGATAGATCGGATTGTGGTCGGACATGGAAACCGAGTGTGCGGGGCGTGAGCGGAACGAACGGGATTCCTTCTGCCGATTCGCGAGGAGGAGCCGAGAGTGTCTGCGAAGTGGCTACGGGCGTCAAATCCTCTCTGTCGAGCTGCCTGCAGAGGCGCCTGCTCGGGTTTCCAGCAGATGCAGGAAGATCGCCACGGCAAGCATGGTTAGGTAGAAGCCCACAAGCAAGCCACCGAGCCCTGCCTCGGCCATGGCCGGCTTCGCCGCGGAGGTCCAGGCCAGAGCCGCCAGGGGGGGCAGCAGCCGCAGCGCCGTGGCGGCAAGACCTCCGGCGGCTGCCATGGCGGGCCCGTGCTGTCGGCTGAGGCGGGCCACCAGCCACCCGGCAACCGATCCACCTCCGGTGATGGCCGCAGCGAGGGCAATCGCGGCAAGCCGCGGGCCTTCGCGATCGCCCGTGGCCAGCACCAGCCCGACGGCAGCGGCCTGAGCGACGAGAATCAGCCCGCAGCCGGCGGCAGTCAGCTTCCAGGGGGTCTCACTCATCGCTGCTGCCCCACGGTCAGGCGAACGAGCCATGTCAGCCCCGCAAAAAAGCCCACGACGAGCCCGATCGCTGCGAGCACCTCGGTGCCGAGGCGATCGTCGAGCCAGCCTCCCAGCACTGCCGGAAGAAACATCGCCATGCCCACCGACATGATCCGTGAGGCCCAGGTCAGGGCCTCACCCATCGGGGAGCGGTTTGCCGGTGGACGTTGTGCCGCCATCATCGCCGTCCCATCTCCAGCTGCGACGAGCCCGCCCTGCCCAGCAGAAACGAGGTCCGCACAAGCCCCTTGCCTTTGACCTGAATCTCGCCACGGTCGGCGAAGCGAAACCGGTTGCCCAGGATTTCTCGCGTGGCCTGCGACACGTGGATCCGCGAAGGCTCACCGTGCGACTCCATTCGGCTGGCGAGGTTCACGGTGTCTCCCCAGAGATCGTAGGTGAACTTGTGCCGGCCGATCACGCCCGCGACCACCGGCCCGGTGTGGATGCCGATCCGCACCTGCATGGCCAGGCCCCGCGCCTGCATCACGTCGCAGAAGGATTCCTGCATGCCCAGGGCCATCTTGGCCACCGCATCGGCATGGTCGGCCCGCGGGATCGGCAGGCCGGCCACCGCCATGTAGGCATCCCCGATCGTCTTGATCTTCTCGACGCCGTGGCTGCCGGCGAGCTGATCGAAGGCGGAGAAGATCTCGTCCAGCAGGCCGAGCAGCTGCCTCGGCTCGATCGTCTCTGAAAACTCCGTGAAGCCGCAGAGGTCGGCAAACAGCACCGTCACCGATGGAAACGACTCGGCGATCGTGGCGGGGCCATCCTTGAGCCGGTCGGCGATCTCCGCCGGGAGAATGTTGAGCAGCAGCTTCTCGCTCCGCTCTTTCTCCCGCTCCAGGTCGGCCAGCGACGTCTCCAGTGCCTGAAAGGCTGCGTTTCGTTCGAGCAGGCGGGCGTAGCCCTCGGAATGCACCCGCAGCCGTGCGAGAAGCTCCACGCGATCCGGCAGCTTGACGAGGTAGTCGCTGGCACCGTTGGTGAGCATCTCGGCCTTGACGGCGGGCTCCTCCTTGGCCGACAGCACGATCACCGGCACATTGGTTGTGGCCGACACCGCCCGGAACCGCCGCACCATGTCGAGGCCCTCGATCCCGGGCATCACCAGATCCTGGAGGATCACGGTCGGCCGGAAACGGTTCGCTGCATCGAGCGCCGCATCGGCATCGCAGCAGAACTCAAACGCGATGTCACTCTCGCCGGCGATCAGGCGTCGGACGGCCTCGCCGATCATCGGCTGGTCGTCGATCAGCAGCACGCGGTGCCGCTGCGAAGCCTGCCCGGCGGAAGGAACGCCGGGGGAGGCGAGCGGCTCAGCCTCGTGTCGCTGTGGAAAACTCACGACGACACACCTTAGTTTGAAGCTGGGGAACCAGGATTTGAACCTGGACTAACTGGTTCAGAGCCAGTCGTGCTACCGTTACACCATTCCCCAAGAACGTTTGTCTTGCCTGCAAGACTCGCTTCTTGGCCCCAGGAAACGTTGTTTCTCGGGTGTTGCCAACCGCCGGAATGCTCCTCGTCGGCAGGCTTTGAAGGTAGCCGGTCCTGCCGCGGCTGGCAATCGGGGTCTGCCGCCGCCGGAAAGGTTTTCCCAGGCTGCTGAGGGTGAACAACCGCGCTGAGGCCTTCAACACTCACCTCGCTTGCGGTCGATACTCACCGGGGCCGCGGAGAACGTGGCGACACGGGCGGCCAACGGCACGAGCCGACAGCAATCGAGAGGCACAGCATGAATTTTTTCCACTGGCTGCGGGAAGGTGTGCGACACGCGGTGGTGCTCGGCATTGCGGATGCCTGCGACGATAT
>CALCGM010000032.1 GCA_937900985.1 uncultured Planctomycetaceae bacterium
ACATCATGGTGGCCGTGCTGCGGCCGCCAAGCTGATGCCACACGCGGTGCACCTCGAGCCAGTCGTCGGTCATCACCTTGCCGCGAGTCATGGCAGCCCGCACCCGGTCGACGAGGATCTCACCGCCACCGCCCGGGAGCGAGCCGAGACCGGCAGCCGCCAGCCGCTCGAGCACTTCTTTGAGCGGTCGCTTGGAGATCTTGGTGAAGTGGTAGATCTCCGGTGGCGAGAACCCGTGGATGTTGACCTGAGGGAACCGCTGCTTGAGGTCGCGGAGCAGCTCCTCATACCACTCGAGGGCGAGCGTGGGGTGCAGGCCTCCCTGCATCAGGATCTGATCGCCACCAAGGGCCACCGTCTCCTCGATCTTGGCGTAGAGCTCCTCCCGCTCAAGCACGTAGCCCTCGGCGTGCTTTGGCGGGCGGTAGAACGCGCAGAAGTCGCACACGGCCGTGCAGACGTTCGTGTAGTTGATGTTGCGGTCGATGTTGTAGGTACGCCAGGGCTCTGGATGCAGCCGCCGCGTGACGGTGTCGGCGGCATGGCCAATCGCAGCGAGATCAGGCGATGAGAGCAGCGCCACCGCATCGTCGAAGCCGAGCCGCTGCCCAGCGAGGGTGTCTGCAAGAATCGTGCGGGTGCTGCGGGCCATGCTGGTCTACTCCTTCGTCTCCATGCGGGCGGTTGCGTGTGGGCGGTCGGGCGGCTGCATCGCCGGTCGCTGCTCTGCGGAGAGCAGCCCGATCCCACCGACCAGTTCGCGAAAACGGTGCATCGCTTCGCGTTCGGCCGAGCCGATATGGTAGTGCAGGTTGTCGCGAAGATAACTCAGACACTGTGGAACCGTGAGCCCGTGCCTGGGAGCCTCGGCGGCCGCGATTGCCGCAAGATTCGCCACACCGCGATCCCGCGCGGCAGTGAGCAGCGGCTCCAGGGCCTCCGTGTTGACGCCGGGGCGAGCCGCCCAGGCGGCAAAGACGAAGGGCAGCCCCGTCCAGCGACACCACTCGTCACCCAGATCCCAGACGAGCTGAAAACTGCCGTTGGTTCGGGACTGGGCGGAGGGATGGCCGCCGGCTGGGCCGCCGTTGGGGCCGATGGCCCGGTCGCCGATCAGCAGCACGGCATCGGCGTCTGTCGCTTCGACACCGCTGCCGATGGGGAGTGGCTCGACGGCTGGCCGCACGCCAAACCGCTCAGCCAGCAGCACCTGCGCCAGGGCGGCGCTCGTCCGTGAGCCCTCATCAAGAGCGATCCGGCTGACCCGCTGAGGGGCCGTTCGGAAAAACAACTTCACGCTCATCACCGGCCCGCGGCAGCCGATGCACACATCGGTGATCACTCGCCAGCCGCCCCGAAAGACCTCGACAATCGGGATCAGGGCCACGTCGAGGGCCGACGACGTCAACTGGTCGGCAAGCCGACTGGGCAGGTCGTAGGAGAGGCTGAGTGTGCTGCTGTTGCCTGCCTGCGTGCAGGCGAGTCCGTGCACGAGCGGCTTCGTGTTGAGGTATTGCACAGCCCCCACGCGAACGGGATGACCGCCGCTCGCTGCGGCCTGCGGCACTGCAGCAGCAGTCCGCTGAAATCCACCGTCTGCACGGTCGGTGTTGTGGTTGTCGAGTCGACTGCGACGCATCGCTGGGTGCCTTTCAGGACATTCTCTAGAAAAAACCGCAGCGAAGGGCCAGGGGTAACGCGGGCGGAGGCCTCGCACGTCAGGCTTCCAAGCGACGAAATGAGCGGATTCCCAGCAGCAGCGGCATTCCGCCCGCGAGCAGCCCCAGGAAAATGAGGCTGCCGGCAGACGCGGCCGCTCCGCTGCTGGCAGCGAAGACACCCAGCAGGCCTGCCAGCCATGGGAACGACCCGCCCATCGAACGGGCGGCGGCTTCGGCATGAAAGGGCAGGCCCGCCACCAGCACCACGGGCATGATAAACAGCGAACTGAGCACAAGGCTCAGCGTGCCGCCAAAGCCCGCAGCGATTTTGGATGGCGAGGCCTCACGAAGGTCGGGGATGCGGGCTCCGAGGCCGACGGCGATCCCGGAAAGCCCGACGCACAGCGCGACGCAGGCGATCTCGTGGAGCAGGATGGCTTTGCCCGGCAGCCCCAGCATCCGGTCGCTCAGCAGGATCAGCAGGCAGCAGGGCGGCAGCGAGCCGGCCACCGAGAAGAGAAACTTCGACCAGACGATCTGGTCACGCCGCAGCGGCAGCAGGCCGAGGATCCAGAAACGACGCCCCTCTAGGCTGATCATCGGGTAGACGAAACGGGTGGTGAAGGTCGACAGGATCAGCCCCACGACGCCCAGATTGAGCGAGCCGATCAGCGAGGCGTAGGAGCTGTCGTAGTGGAACGAGCGGAGATTGACGAAGTAGATCGCGAGCAGGCCGAAGAAGATCGCAAACTGCGACCACTGGGCGATGTCGCGGCGAAAAAGCCGCAGGTCTTTCACCAGCAGCAGCCGCAGCGGAAGGCCCTGCTTGGAGCCGAGACGTTCGATGGCATGGTCGATCCAGCTGGCTTGCGGCGCGCGGCGGGCTGTGAACTCACCAGCCAGCAGGCCGTAGCCGCGGCGATACCAGGTCCGAGCCAGCATTCCTGCCAGCATCTGGAGAAAGAGCCCGTTGGACACGAGCACCGCAAGAAACGCCCCGGCTTCGGCAAGGGCTGCCCACTGCCGCTGGGGATCGCTCGAGCGGTGGCTCGCCTCCATCAGTCCGCTCGTCAGCCACCAGCTCGGCAGAAACCGCTGCTCGGTCACAGCCAGCCGGCTGAAGGCCTGTTCGAACCAGCTTGTCGTCAGGCGGTCGGCGTCGTTCTGGCTGAAGGCAGACCAGCCGAGCCAGCCAACGAGGGCCACCGCCAGCACGCCGGCCACCGTGAGCACGTGCAGCCGGAGCCGTGGCAGCCAGCGAACGAGCGTCAGGCAGAGCATGCCGCCGACGGTTGCTGGGATGATCACAAACGACACCATCAACGGCAGCATCAGCAGGTAGTAGGCGGGGGGTGCATCGTGGACAAGCCCGTAGGCCACGAGCATGGGGCTGCCGAGCAGCACGAAGCCCCAACTGGAAAACCAGATCGATTCCCGAAACACATGCGCAAATATCGCATCGGGGGTTGCCGGCAGGGTGAGCAGCAGCCGAGCCTCGCGGGAGGTGTAGAGTCCGGAGTAGAGCAGGATGCCGCTGGAGAAGACGAGCATCACCATCAGGGAGAGAAAGAAGGCGTTGAAGAGCATCGGGATCACGTCGGCGTGCAGATCTTCCAGGAAGAGGAAGGCCTCGTAGAAGATGCCGAAAAGCGAGCCCCAGAAGATCAGGCTCAGCAGTGCCACGAGCGTGATCCGCAGGCGAGCGGTGCGGAGCATGTGGCCGAGCGTGGATGTCACCATCCGCCGCCGCAGCCGGAGGAAAAGCCGCGTCTCATCCTGCGGGGCAATGCCCCGACGCAGCTCGTCTGAGTGGGCTGCGAGCGGCTGCTCCGACGGCGATCGGGGTGACGGCATGGCAGGCATGTCAGGCGTTTCCTGCGGTCGCCGGGAGCCCGGCCCCTCGGCCGGTGAGCTGGAGGTAGAGGTCTTCCAGCGACGACTCCTCGACCGAGAGCTGCTGCCGAAGTTCGTCGACCGTGCCCAGAAACTGCAGGCTGCCTTTGACCATGATCCCCACTCGATCCGCCAGTTCTTCAGCCATGGCCAGAGTGTGCGTCGACATAAACACGGTCATGCCATCGCGGGTGCGAGAGCGAATCAGGTCTTTGACGATTCGCACCGTGCGGGGGTCGAGGCCCACCATCGGCTCGTCGAGCACGAGCACGTCTGGAGCATGCAGCAGAGCAGCTGCAAAGACGAGCCGCTGCTTCATGCCGAGTGAGTAGCTTTCGGCGAGATCGTCGACAAACTCGCCAAGCTCAAACGCCACGATTTCGTCTTCAATCCGCGCTGCGGTGACGCCGCGGTCCATGCCAAACATGTCGGCAATAAACCAGAGAAACTCGCGGCCGCTGAGCTTGTCGTAGAGGATTGCCTCGTCGGGCACGTAGCCGAGCCGCTGGTGCGCTGAGCGGGGGTCGCGGACGACGTCATGGCCGCAGACGCGGACCGTTCCCTTCGATGGCTGCAGCAGGCCGACGAGCATTTTGATGCTGGTCGTCTTGCCAGCGCCGCTCGGGCCGAGGAGCGCGAAGAGTTCTCCCGCGGGGATCGTCAGGCTCAGATCGCAGACCGCCTCTTTGGTGCCGTAGGTCCGCGAAGCATGGTCAAACTCGATCATCGTGATCCCCTGATCCCACTTCCGGGACGGCCCGAGGCGACAGGCGGCACGGTCCGGGCGAGCATGCGGGCATCATCGTCGCTGCGGCGGACGAACCCAAGGGTTGAGCCGAGCATCCGCGACTCCTGCTTGAGCACCCGGCCATCGCGGTCTACCCACAGCCGGACGCGGGGTTCGCGGTAGGCCGCTGGGTCGTCGCGATAGGCCACCAGCAGCGGACGCACAATGCGGTCTTCCCAGAAGAGCGTGATCTCGCCCTCGACATGGGCGTGCAGCACGGTCAGCGGTGAGCCGCTGAAGCTCAGCGGGTTGTAGACGGGCACCGTCCAGCGGCGGCCGACCGTCAGCCCCGGCAGCGTGGCCTGTGGTGAGAGTTCATCGCCGAGCATGCCGCTCTCCGGAAGCTGCCGTTTCGTTTCGTACACGAAATCGCGGCTCCGCACGGTGATCGCGACGTCTTGCCCCTCGACGGCTCCTCGAATCACCACCCGTTGGCCGAGCTCGGGGAGAAACACTTTCGATTCAAACTGCTCCAGGTTGCCGTCGGAATCGATCCAGAGCTCACCGGTGG
>CALCGM010000033.1 GCA_937900985.1 uncultured Planctomycetaceae bacterium
CCAAGCCACTCGCACCACTGCCTCCGCTGCTCGGCCGCCATGTCGGCATGCAGCGGCGCATGCACGATGCCGGCGAGCAGGCAGGCGAGATCAGCGACTACCCACTCCGCAGCATGCGGGCCGCTGTGGACCAGACGGTCGCCTCGCCGGAGCCCCGCCGATTCCAGCCGCTCAGCGAGGGCGAGCGCCGCTGTTGCCAGCACCTGCCACGACCAGCCAGCGGCTGGCTGCTGCTGCGGACCGCTGCTGGAGGCCGCCGGCGTGTGCATCGCCAGGCGGTTGCCGTCGGTGGTCACCCGCGAGGCGAGCAGCTCGACCAGGGAGCGGGGCATGCCTCACCTCGCCGGGCCTGGGCTGACCTCAAGAAGCATCGCCATTCCCTGCCCAAGGCCCACGCACATCGTGGCAAGCCCCAGGCCTCCACCGCGGCGACGGAGGGCATGCACGAGCGTTGTCACCAGCCGGGCTCCGCTGGCACCGAGCGGATGGCCGATGGCGAGGCTGCCGCCATGAATGTTGACCCGAGCCGGATCGAGGCCGAGCTCGCGAATGTTGTGGATCGCCTGAACGGCAAACGCTTCGTTGAGCTCAATCAGATCGATCGCTGCCAGTGACACCCCCGTCCGCGTGAGCAGCTTCCGAACCGCTGGCACTGGGCCTGTTCCCATCGCGGCCGGCGAAACACCCACAGCAGCTGAGCCGAGAACCCGCGCCAGCGGCTCCAGGCCCTGGCTGCGTGCGGTCTCTTCTGCCATCAGCACCACCGCTGCCGCTCCGTCGCTGATCGGCGAACTGGTCGCTGCGGTGATCGTGCCGACCTTGGGGAGAAACACGGGCTCAAGGCCTGCCATGGCCTCGAGCGAGGTGTCGCCGCGAATCGACTGGTCTCGCGTGATGCTGCTGGGGCACCCCTGCTCGTCGTGGCCGAGCACCGGCACGATCTCCTCGGCCAGCACGCCGGCCTCAGCCGCTGCGGCCGCCTTGCGGTGGCTCTCCACGGCGTAGCGTTCCTGCTGATCGCGAGCGATGCCGTGTTCGGCGGCGAGGTGCTCGGCCGTCAGGCCCATCGAGAGCGCAGCCCGGCTGGAGCGGGCAAACACCTGCGGGTGGATGTCGAGCTGCGACTCCATCGGCAGATGGTGCATGTGCTCCACACCCCCGGCGAGCTGGATGTCGGCCTCGCCGCTGCGGATTGCCTGGCTCGCGCGTGTGATCGCCTCGAGCCCCGAGCCGCAGAGCCGGTTGACCGTGCTTCCCGCCACGCAAAACGGCAGGCCGGCAAGCAGGGCGGCGTTGCGGGCCACGTTGCCGCCGAGTTCGCCGTGCTGTTTGGTTGCGCCGAGGAGCACGTCGTCGATCGTGGCGGGGTCGACACCGCTGCGACGCACGGCCGCCGCGAGCGCGGCTGCGGCGAGTTCGTCGCCGCGGACGTGGCGGAAGCAGCCGCGGGCGGCATGGGAGCGGCCGATCGCGGTGCGGCAGCAGGCGACGATGACGGGTTGGTGAGACATAGCCTCTGAGATGCTTGAGAAACAGGTTGCGGGGAGGCCTCGCGTGCGTCGGCGGGCCGTTCAGGCCGAAGCCGGCACCGCCGTCGTCGGTGAATAAAAGCCCGCTGTGGTGCGGGCCATGGATTCCAGGCGGCCGGTGGGGTGCATCCGCGGGCCGAGCGGTGCGAGTGGCTCCAGCCGCCGCAGCACCTCGGCGGCCCCGAGGCTGTCAGCCCAGGCCAGCAGGCCTCCGCGAAACGCGGGGAATCCCAGCCCATAGATCACGCCCAGGTCGATGTCGCCGGGATCCCGTACAAGGGCCTCGTCGAGCGCCCGGCTCGCCTCGAGCACCATCGGCAGCACCAGGCGATTGGCGATGGCTTCGAGATCACGCAGCGGCTCCCCACCGAGCGGCTCCTCGGCATAGGTGGCGACCAGCTTTTCAGCGGCCGGATCCGGTTCGAGCAGCCGTCCGTTGGCGGCGTAGGTGTAGAAGCCTCCGCCGCTCTTGCAGCCGAGCCTGCCCGACTTGACCATCGCCGGCAGTACCGGAGCCGCCTCCAGCCGGTCGCCGTAGGCCTCGTGCAAGACAAGCCCCGCATAGAAGGCGGTGTCGAGGCCGATCATGTCGTAGAGCTCAATCGGCCCCAGCGGCATGCCGAAGCGGCGGGCGGCGGCATCGATTCGCCGCATCGACACGCCTTCGCGGAGCAGCTCGATCGACTCGTGCAGGTAGGGCATCAGCACGCGATTGACGAGGAAGCCGGGGCTGTCACGAACCACGATGGGGATCTTGCCGAGTCGTTTGCCGTGGGCCACCGCGGTGCGAATCGCGCGGTCGCTCGACTGCGGCCCGCGGACGATCTCCACGAGCTTCATCCGCTTGACCGGATTGAAGAAGTGAAAGCCGCAAAACCGGGAGGGGTCTTGCAGCGGCTCTGCGAGCCGGGCGATCGGGTTGGTGGAGGTGTTGGTGGCCAGGATGGCCTCGGCGGCGACCACCTTTTCCAGCTCGCAGAGCACCGCCCGCTTGGCCTCAAGCCGCTCGATCACGCTTTCGATCACCAGCTCTGCCGACGCCAGAGCGGCCAGCGAGGGGCTCGACCGCAGCAGGCCCGCGAGCGACACCGCCACGCTCGGATCGCTCAAGCGGCGTTCGCGATTCCAGGCAGCTTCCTCCAGAATCGCGGGCACCTGCCGTGAGAGGGCTTCCGGCGACGCATCGACGACAGTGACTGGAATCTTTGACCGCAGATGCCGCGCCGCGATGCCGGCTCCCATGATGCCGGCGCCAACAACGCCGGCGTGGGAGACGAGGGGAGGGGCTTCTGAGGCAGCCTGGTCGCCATCCTCGCCCGCGTGGCCGCGATCGAGGCCTGTGTCGTGTTTGTTCCGCTCGGCGAGGCGAAACACGTGCAGCAGCGCCTGCGGCTGTGGCCCCCGGGCAAGCTCGGCAAAGGCTTCGCTCTCGAGGGCCTCGGCCTCTGCTGCAGTCAGCTCACTACCGGCGAGCACCGTCTGCAGCACTGCCATGGGGGCGGGCATATGGCCGCCGGTGCGGCTGAGGATCAGGGCCGATGCGGTGGCCTCGAGAAAAGACCGTTCGTCAGCTTCGAGCGGCGCGGGCTGCTGCTGCTGGCTGCGTCGAGCGTCAACGAGGCCTTGCTCACCTGCCTGGGCGAGCAAGGCCGCCACCGCAGCGGCCGCCTGCTCGCGGGCCGTGCAGGCATCGACCAGGCCCAGTCGCAGTGCCTTCTCGGCGGAAACGCTCTCGCCAGAAGCTGCAAACTCCACCGTTGGCCCCGGCCCGATCAGCCGCGGCAGCCGAACCGTGCCACCCCAGCCGGGAATCAGGCCGAGCTTGACCTCGGGGGCCCCGAGGGAGGTCTGCGGGCTCTCCACCGCGATGCGGAGATCGCAGGCCAGGGCGAGCTCGAGGCCGCCGCCGAGGCAGACACCGTCGATGACCGCGAGGCTCGGCCAGGGCTGGCTGCCCAGCCGCGAAAAGGTCGCTCGTCCGGCGGTCGTGGCGGCAACCAGCTTCGCGGTGTCGGAGGCGGCGGCCGATAGCAGCTCGGCGAGCCGGCTGAGGTCGGCACCGGCAAAGAAACCGCAGTCGTGGTCGGCGGTGAGCACCACCGCAGCAGGTGGCTTGCCCGCATCGGCCTCCCGGTCGATTTCGTCGAGGGCAGCTGCCAGCTCCGCCACGGTGTCGGGAGTCAGCACGTTGAGCCGATGGCCCGGTACGCGGAAGCGAATCCACTCAATCGCATCATCGCTGCGGCAGCGTGTGAGGGTTTTGAACACAGTTGTCACTGGGCAGCGGACTTGCCGGGGCGGGGAAAACCGCTAGTGTATCGGGCATGGGGCGGCCTGCGGAGGCCGCTGTTTTCGAGGGTTTTCAACCGCTGGTGGATTGCCATGTTCGCGCTCCCCAAGATTCGGGACGCCCGGGTTGCCGCTGTTCTCTGGGTCGCTCTGGTGACGCTGGGAGTGGCCGGGCGGCTCTGGCAGCCGGCCTGGAACGTGACGCCCATGGCGGGGATTGCCCTCGTCGCTGGAGCCACGTTCGCCCATCCCCTGCTCGCGGCGAGCGTGCCGCTGGCAACACTCGGCATCAGCAATCTCTGGCTGCCCGGATACGGTGACGCCACGCTGGGCCTCGTGGTCTACGGGGCGACGATCTGGCCGGTGCTGCTCGGGCCGCTGGTCCGCAAGGGAAGGTTCGCGGCGCTGTGTGGGGGAGCCCTGGCGCACTCGCTGGTCTTCTTCCTGAGCACCAACGTGGCCTGCTGGATCCTTTTTGAGAGCTACCCAAAGACCCCCGCTGGGCTGGGCAGCTGCTTTGTGGCGGCTCTGCCGTTCTACCGCTGGATGCCGCTGGGTGACCTCGCCTGGACGGTGGCGATTGCGGCAGCGGTGTCGCTCGCCGTGCGAGCCCTGCATGCCGACGATCGGCTGCGGGCGACTTCGGGCGGCGGTGATGGAGCCGCTGTTGCGTCGGGTTCGTGAGCGACTCGGCAACGCAACGCCGCAAAGGGCCGGTCCTGCGGGCAGAAAACCGCGGTCCTTGACTGCCGGCAACTGTCGCCGAGAATGATTCAGACAACGCCGCGGGAATGGCGGAATTGGCAGACGCGCTAGGTTGAGGGCCTAGTGGTAGTAATACCGTGCAGGTTCAAGTCCTGTTTCCCGCATTTGTTTCTTCGTGATGGTCGCACTGGGCGGGCGACCTCCTCCACACGCTGATCGCCCTCTTCAGCACCGCTTGCAACGGGACTACTGGCGTGACAGCCGACCCTGAGAACACCACTGGTGGGGCGGCGCCGTCCGCCCCCGAGGCTCCCGAATCCCCTGCCGTCGAGCAGGCCCCGGCCGCTGAGGCTGCGTCTCCGCACGTAGCCGCTGCCGCAACGGGCGGATCGCCGCCGGCCGCTGAAACTCAGCAGCAGCGGCGTCGGATTGCGATCGGCACGCAGCGAGCAGGCGTCGTGCCTCCGCGGGTGTCGCAGCGGCATGTGCTCGTCAGCAGCACGCAGGCTCCAGCGTTGGAGGCCGTGGCAGCACCAGCTGCCAGCGGTTCGGCAGGGCCCCAGGCGGAAGCAGCCGGGCAAGGCCCCGCGAGCGATCCTGCCCCAGCGGCGGCAGGGCCCGCGGCAGCTGCGGATGCAGCGCAGCCCGTCGACGGCCAGGCCAGCGAGGCTGCCGCCGCAGTTCAGCCAACACCGCCGCCTGAGGCAGATGGGCCTCCTCGTCGCGGGGGCAAGCGCGGCCGTGGGAGACGGCGTGAAGACTCGGGCCCCTCGCCCTTCGCGGTGCAGGTGCCGTCGAAGCTTGTGGCGGTTCCCAGTCTCCGGCAGCCGCTCGGCGATGACCTCGAAGACGAGCTCGAGGCGGCCCTTGGCGATCTGGAAGTCGATGCCCTGCTCGACTCCGCCGCGGCTGAGAAAGTCGATGCTCCGCTGGCCCCGGGAGCCCGCGTCACCGGCAAGGTGGTCAGCCTGGCTGAAGAGACGGCGTTTGTGGATCTTGGTGGGCGGCGGCAGGGGGCGCTTGGCCTGCTCGGCCTCGACCCAGAGGAGATGCCGAATGTCGGCGATGAGGTTGAGGTCTCGATCGGCGGCCGAAACGAGGAAGACGGGCTCTACGACGTGGCCCTGGGCACGCATGCGGTGGCCGTTGAAGACTGGTCGCAGCTGGAAGCCGGCATGATCGTGGCAGGCAAGGTGACTGGCACCAACAAGGGTGGGCTCGAGGTTGATGTCGGCGGCCTGCGGGGTTTCATGCCGGCAGGCAGCGTGAGCACCTACCGCGTGGAAGACTTTGAGGAGTTTGTCGGGCAGACGCTTGAGTGCCTGGTCACCGAGCTCGTGCCGGCGGCTCGTCGGCTCGTCCTCTCGCGTCGGGCGGTGCTCGAGCGGCAGGCGGCCGAAGCCCGCCAGAAGCTGCTCGAGACGCTGGAAGTGGGCCAGACTCTCGAGGGGATCGTTCGCAACATCCGCGACTTCGGCGCCTTCGTCGACCTTGGCCATGGCGTCGATGGCCTCGTGCATGTCAGCCAGCTCTCCTGGGATCGGGTGGAGAAGCCAGAGGACGTGCTCACCCTCGGCCAGAAGGTGAAGGTTGTTGTCCGCAACATCGACGAGGAAACGGGCAAGATCTCCCTCTCAGCCCGCGACCTGATCGAAAACCCCTGGACCGATGCCGACGAGAAGTATCCGATCGGCTCCACGCAGCGGGGCACTGTGAGCCGGATCGCCCAGTTTGGGGCGTTCATCAAGCTTGAGCCTGGCGTGGAAGGGCTCGTGCACGTCTCCGAACTCGCCCACCGGCATGTCCACCGCGTGGGAGACATCGTCAAGGAAGGCGAGCAGGTGGAGTGTAAGGTGATTTCGGTCGACCCTGCGGAGCAGCGGATGTCGCTCTCGCTCAAGGCGACGATTCCCGCGCCCGTTTCCGCCGCAGAGCAGGCCGCTGCCGAGGCGGAGCAGGAAGCCGACAACGCGCCGCCACCACCGCCGTACCAGCCGAGGTCGAACGCGCCGCTCAAGGGCGGGCTTGGTCACGGCCCAACCGGCGAGCGATTCGGCCTCAAGTGGTGATCTGATCCTTCCCCATCCAGGCCACGAGCGGCCCGGGGATGCGGATGGAGCCGTCGGCCTGCTGGTGATTCTCAAGCACCGCGATCATCGCCCGGCCGATGGCCAGGGCCGTGCCGTTGAGGGTGTGCACGAGTGTGGTGCCCTTGGTGCCCGGCGTGCGGAAGCGGATGCCCAGCCGCCGCGACTGGTAGTCGGTGCAGTTGGAGGTGCTTGTCACCTCGCCCCACTCGCCCGCCTCACCGCGACCGGGCATCCAGGCCTCCAGGTCATACTTGCGGTAGGCCGGCCCGCCGAGGTCGCCTGAGGCGATGTCGAGCACCCGGTAGGGAATCCCCAGGCCGTCGAAGAGCTCGCACTCGATCTCAAGCAGCTCCGCGTGCATCGCCTCGCTCTGCTCCGGCGTGGTGAAGGCAAACATCTCCACCTTCGTAAACTGGTGCACCCGGTAGAGGCCTCGTGTGGCCCGCCCGTGGGCCCCGGCTTCGGTGCGAAAGCAGTGGCTGATGCCGCAGACCTTGTGCGGCAGATCGGCAACATCGAAGACATGGTCCTGCATCGCGCCGCCAAGGGTGATTTCGGCCGTGGCCACCAGCGAGAGGTCGCTCTCAGAGATCGAGTAGATCTGCGTCTCGGGGCCCCGCGGCATGAAGCCCGTGCCCTCGAGGATCGAGTCGCGGGCAAGATCGGGCGTGGTTGTCAGGGTGAAGCCGCGGCGGGCGAGGATCTCGACGGCATACCGCTGCAGGGCCAGCTCCAGCAGCACCGCGTCGTTCTTGGAAAACAAAAAGCCGTGGCCGGCCACCTTGGAGCCCGCTTCGAAGTCGAAGAGGTCGTGCTTCTCGCCGAGGGCCACATGGTCGAGCGGCTGGAAATCGAAGGTCGGGATCGCTGTCTTGCCGCGGCGAACGTCGATCGAGGCCTCCTCGCCGCCGGCGGGCGCCTCGGGGTGCGTCAGATTGGGAATCGCCCGCAGGATCGCGTCACCTGCCGCCACCACCTCGTTGCTCGCGGCTTCCAGGGCCGAGATCTGCTCCCGCAGCTGCCGCCCCTCGGCCTTCCGCGCCTCCCGCTCCTCGTCGCTTGCCGCCTTGCCGATCGAGCGGCTGACCTGCCCTGCCTGCTGATTCAGCCCGTCGATCTCTCCCTTGAGCCGCCGTCGGTCGGCATCGAGCGATGCAAAACGGCCAATCTCCGCAAGCAGGCTCTCGGGCAGGCCCCGGCGGCGGCAGTTCTCGATGACCTCGTCGGTGTGGTCGGCAACCCAGCGGCGGTCTAGCACGGCATCTCCTCGGCAGGCT
The DNA here is from genome assembly GCA_937900985.1 of uncultured Planctomycetaceae bacterium. Classification (GTDB taxonomy): domain Bacteria; phylum Planctomycetota; class Planctomycetia; order Pirellulales; family UBA1268; genus M30B53. Next base: position 7,891 of record CALCGM010000033.1, read on the forward strand.
CTCAGTCGCCCCTCCTCGACACGAGTGGGCGACGACTCAGGCGGTATACTTCAGGGCAGGTGGGAATAATCCTTAAGCGGTCTGCAGAGTGTGCCAACCTATGAGCGACTCTTCCAGTGCGGCAACCGTTGAAGAAGCCCCGGTCGAGGCCCCTCCCGCGACTGAGCGGGAGACCAAACGCGACACCAAGCGGAAGCGGCAGCCCCGCTACCACGTCATCCTCTGGAACGACAACGACCACACCTACGAATATGTCGTCGTCATGCTCCGCAAGCTGTTTGCCCATCCGCTGGAGCGGGGCTTCCAGCTCGCCCGCGAGGTCGATAAGCGGGGCAAGGCGATCGTGTTGACGACGACGCTTGAGCATGCCGAGCTCAAACGGGATCAGATTCACGCCTTCGGGGCTGATCGGCTGATCGCGCGGTGCAAGGGGTCGATGTCGGCGACGATTGAGCCTGAGCGGTAGGGGCCGCTGGTGGGCCGCTCGGGGGGAGCCCAAGCCGATTCGCCGAGCGTTCGCTTCGCCATCCTGGCTTCGCTCACTCGTGCATTCT
>CALCGM010000034.1 GCA_937900985.1 uncultured Planctomycetaceae bacterium
CCGAGGTGCTGCTGATGGCCGACGGCCCGACGCGTGAGTATCAGTTCATGCGGAATGTCCTCAAACGCGACGAGAGCTTTGCGGTCGACGTGCTCCTCTCCACGGCTCGCGAGGGATCGTCGCAAGACGCCCGTGCGATCCTGCAGGCCTTTCCGCAGACGCCGGAAGAGCTCGATCGGTATGACGTGATCGTTGCCTTCGATTACGACTGGCGCGAGCTCGACGCTCTCGAACTCGCCCGGCTCGAGCGGTGGGTGGAGCGGGCGTCGGGAGGGCTGGTGCTGGTTGCCGGGCCCGTCAGCATGGAAGGCTGGCTCGCGGCGGCCAACACGGAGGTGATTCGCAACCTCTCGCCGGTGGAGCTGCGGAATCAGCCGCGGCTGTTGCTCGATGCCCCTGCCAGTCGGGAGGAGCCCATGCCGCTCGACTTCACCCCCGATGGGCTCGACGCCGAGTTTCTCTGGCTCGGCGACAGCCGCCTGGCCAGCCAGGCGGTGTGGGGAGAGTTTCCCGGCGTCTACGCCTGCTACGACGCCAGTGAGGCCAAGCCCGGCGGGACGGTGTATGCCCGAGTGCAACGCGCGGCGGGAGGGCTCGGCGACAGTGGACGTGGCTCGATTTTCCTGGCCGGCCAGTTCTACGGTTCGGGCACGGTGTTTTCGCTGGGCAGCGGCGAGCTGTGGCGGCTGCGGGCGATCGACATCGCCGCGTTTGAGCGGCTGACGACACAGCTGGTGCGGCATGTGTCGCAGGGCCGCCTGCTGCGGGGCTCTCGGCAGATCCAGCTCCTCGTTGATCGCGATCGCTATGCCCTCGGAGCGACCGTTGATCTTCGCGTGGTCCTGCAAGAAGACGCCGTCGGCGGGTCGCAGCCTCGATGTGAGCTGGTTAGTCCCGATGGCGAGCGACAGCTGGTGCGGCTCTCTGCTGATCCCGCCCGGCCGGGTGAACTTCGTGGATCGTTCCTTGCCGCCAGCGAGGGAAGCTGGCGGATCGAGGCGGCACTTCCTGGTCCACCCGAGGACACCGCGGTGCCGGCGGTGGCGTCGCGTCGCATCGTCGTTCGGCTGCCCGATCGGGAGCTGAAAACCCCCAAACTCGACAGGGGAAGTCTTGAGCAGGTGGCCGGCGTGACCGGGGGGGCCGCACGCTTTCCAAGCCTCCAGCCCTGGACGAGCCGCGATACCCAGGCGGTGGTCGAAAGCCTGCAGGATCGTTCGCGGCACGAGTTTCAGTCGGGTGCCATCGACACGGCCTTCAAGCAGACCCTCCACTTCGGCCTGCTGATTGCGGGCATCGGGCTTCTCTGTACGGAGTGGATCCTCCGCCGTCTTGCCCGGCTGGCCTGAACTCCCCTTGGATCACACATCGGACCGTCGACGCATGAGTCATTCGACCACGGCCTCCTCCACCTCTGCTGCCACTCCGTCGGCCCACCTGCGTGCGGTCGCCCGACTGCTGTCGGTCGTGCGGCGACGCGCCGGCCGGTGGATCGTGATCGAGGCGGTTGCCCTGGCCGGCTTGGCCGCAGCGGCGGCCTTCTGGGGCTCGCTGGCATTCGATCGATTCCTTGAGCCACCCGCCTGGGTGCGGGCAGGGATGGTGATCGGGGCTGTGGCAGGCCTGCTCTGGGTCGTTCGCCGCAAGCTCGTCGACCGGCTGCGAACGCGGCTGAGCAATCGTTCGCTGGCGCTGCTGGTGGAGCGGCACCATCCGTTTTTCAATGAGAGCCTGGTGACCACGGTCGAACTGGGGCTTGAGGATGGAGCGCCGCGGTCGGCCCACGACCCGGTCGATCCGGGCATGCTCGCTCGGACGGCAGCGGACGCGGCTGCCGGCCTGCCCGGCGTTCGGGTGGCCGAGCTGTTTCGCGGGCAGGAGCTGGGCTCGCTGCTCCTGTCGGGCGTTCTTGCTGCAGCAACGATTGTCGCCTTTGCGATGATCAGCCCCGACACGGCATCGTTCTGGCTGCAGCGAGTGGTGCTGCTCGACGACACTCCCTGGCCGCGACGCTCGCGGCTGAGTGCCCCCGACTTTCCAGACGGTGTGCGGACGGTGGCCCGCGGCAGTGATGTCGATGTCGTGGTGGCGGCGGAGACATCGATGGTGGTGCCCGAGGTCGTCGACATGCGGTGGCAGCTGGCGGGAACGTTGCGGTCGGCGCGGATGGGGCGACGCGGAGGGCCCGTCGACGGGCGGCAGCTCTTCGGCCATGTGCTCGAAGCGGTTGGGGATGATCTGGTGTTTTCCGTTCGCGGGGGGGATGCGCGGATCGACGGGCTGCGGCTGAAGGTCGTTGACCCGCCGGCGTTGGCATCGCTCGAGATCGACTACACGCTGCCGGACTACCTCGGTGGGGGAACTCGCCGCGCGGCAGCCTCGGGCATCGTGCAGGTGCCGCAGGCCGCCACGGTGACGCTCCTCTGCCGGTCCACCAAGCCGCTGCAGTTGGCATGGATCACCGAGACGGTGGCTGGTGAGCCCGTCAGCATCGCGGAGTTTGAGGCCGCCGCAGACGGCGAGGCGACCACCGCGGAGCCGCCCACAAGCATTGCAGCGACACTGACGGACATTGTCGGCGAGCATGCGATCAGCGTGCATTTTGTCGACACCGACGGGATCACCAACACGCAGCCGATCGGCTTTCTGCTCTCGGCTCGGCCTGACGAGCCGCCGCAGGTGTCGATGCAGCTGCGGGGGATCTCCACGGCCGTGACGGCCGCAGCCAGGGTGCCGCTGATCGGTCGTGTTCGCGACGACTACGCCCTCGGTGGCATCACGGTTGACCTGGAGCGGGAGCGTGCGGATGCCTCGCCACGGGCCGAGACGTTTGCCGTGCCACGCTGCCGCGGCGGCGAGCCCCTAGTGGAGTTTCCCAGTGATTCGCCCGAGATGGTCGACCTGGCCAGGATCGAACCGGCCATCGGCGATACCCTCCGGCTGTGGGTGACAGCGACCGACACGGCGGCGGTCGACGACGGGCCGCATGTCACCCGGGGAGACGCCTGGACGCTCGCCGTGGTGACGCCGGCCGAGCTTGCCGCCATGCTCGAGGCCCGTGAACTCCTGCTCCGTCGGCGGTTTGAGAGTGTGCTTGCCAACCTCACCGAGGCGCGGACCAGCTTCGCATCGGCCGATCAGCCGCTGCCAGCACGGCTTGGGCAGGCGGCAGCCCGCGCGGCGGGCGAGACTGGTGAGATTGCCGAAGCCTTCTCGATGATTCATCTGGAGTTTGACAACAACAGCCTGCTCACCGCGGAGCTCGATACGAGGCTGCTGTCGCAGATCGCGATTCCCCTGGCCAACCTGGCCGGCAACGATCTGCCCGGCCTGGTGACGCAGACCCGCACGCCCCTGGCTGCCGACGACGATGCCGGCCGACAGCGGCTGGTGGCGGAGACCGATGTCGTGCTCAGCCGCATGCGGGCCGTGCTTGATAGGATGATGGAGTTGGAGACGTTCAACGAAGTGGTCGACCTGCTGCGGTCAACAATCTCCGCCCAGGAGGAGATACGGCAGG
>CALCGM010000035.1 GCA_937900985.1 uncultured Planctomycetaceae bacterium
GGCGCGGGCGGAGCAACAGCCGGCTTTTCACGGCCTGCCGTGGATGACGCAGGCAGAGCTCCTCGAGACCCCCGGCCTCGACGCCGTGCTCGTGGAAACCGAAGTCCGCGACAGCCTGGCATCAGCCGAGGCCGTGATCACTGCCGGCAAGCATCTGCACCTCGACAAGCCCGCTGGCGAGTCGCTGCCGCTCTTTGAACGGATCCTCACCGCCGCCGACCGGCAGGGGCTGATGGTGCAGCTGGGCTACATGTACCGCTACAACCCTGCTGTCATCATGCTCCGCGAGTTTCTCCACCAAGGCTGGCTTGGAGAGGTTTTTGAGGTGCACGCCGTGATGAGCAAGGTGGTGCCGCCGGCCGATCGGCACGGTCTCGCGGCCTACCCCGGCGGGATCATGTTTGAGCTCGGCTGTCATGTGCTCGATCTGGTGATCGGCATACTCGGCGAGCCGGATCAGGTTTCCGGCGTCACCCGGCAGGTGCTCAACGCCGACACCCTCCGCGACAACATGCTCGCGGTGCTTGAATACCCGAAGGCAATCGCGACCGTGAAGTCATCCGCCGTCGAGGTCGAGGGCTTCGCCCGTCGGCAGCTGACCGTCTGTGGCACCGAGGGCACCTTCCACATTCAGCCGCTCGACAGCCCGTCAGCTCGGATCGCTCTGGCGCAGCCTCGCGAGGGCTTCACGGCAGGGCTGCAGGAGGTCCGCTACCCGAAGTTTCCTCGCTACACGGCCGACGCCGCCGACATGGCCCGTGTGATCCGTGGCGAAAAACAAGACGACTTCCCCACACGCCACGAACTCGCCGTCCAGCGAACGCTGCTTGCCGCCTGTGGCTCGCCGTAAGCCTAACGCACTCGACACCGCCTGGTCAGCGGCCCGATACGCCGCCGAACCATGTTCCACCGCAGCGAGGAGTTTCTGAAAACTGATGCAACGGCACCTGACTATGCTCTTTGCGGCACTTGCCGCGACTGCCTTCGTGACAGCCCCATCGCTGGCAGCCGATCGTCCCTGCATCGTCTTCATCCTGGCCGACGACCTCGGCTATGGCGACATCGAAGCTTTCGGGGGCGATCTCTGCAACGTCGATACCCCCCACTTCGATGCTCTCTGTCGCGAGGGCATGAAGTTCATCGACGCCCACGCGACCGATTCGCACTGCATCCCCAGCCGCACCTCGATCATGACGGGCCGCTACGCGTTTCGCTTTCGCGCACCAGAGCCGGGAGGCCCCTGGGGCTTTGTGGGCCTGCGGTTTTCACCTGAGTGTTTCACACTCGGGAAAATGCTCAAGCGGACCGGATACACCACCGGCTACGTCGGCAAGTGGCACCTCGGTACGCGGATGACCACTCGCGATGGGAAACTCCAAGATGCTACCACCACCGACTTCACCAAGCCCCTGCTTGTCGGCCCTAACGACTACGGCTTCGACGAAAGCTTCATTCTGCCGGCCTCGCTCGACATGTTTCCCTACGCGTTCGTCCGCAACCATCACTGGGTCGGAAACGTGACGGCCGAAAAGAGCTGGAGCGCATTCCATCGCGTCGGCCCCGCCGCGGAAGACTTTGAAGACGTGACGGTGCTCGACACGCTCTGTGATGAAGCAGAGCAGTTCGTGGCCGATCATGCCGACGACGAGCAACCCTTTTTTCTTTACGTTGCCCTCACCGCACCCCACACCCCCACCTCGCCATCCACAGAGTTTGAGGGGGCCAGCCGAATAGGCCTCTATGGCGACTTTGTGATGAACACTGACGCCTGCATCGGCCGCATTGTGGCAGCGATTGAGAAAGCCGGTCTTCGCGACACCACACTGGTGATGGCGTCGAGTGATCATGGCCCGGGGCACTACTCGGGCCGCCGGCAGGAAGCAACCGCCAACCAGATGCAAGAGATGGAGCAGGACGGCCACCATTCCACCGGCCCCTGGCGGGGCTACAAGTTTTCTGTCTTCGAAGGCGGCAGCCGGGTGCCCTTTGCGGCAAAGTGGCCCGGCACGATTCCAGCCGGCACCGTCTGCGATGCCCTGATCGGGCTGCAAGACCTTGTCGCGACCTGCGCCGACATCGCCGGTGACGATCTTGCGGCTGATGAGGCGGCCGACTCCATCAGTTTCCTCCCCTTGTTGAAGGCTCCCCATGCCAGTCCACCGCGGACGTCTCACGTCGCTCTCGGCACCCGGGGGAGCAGCTACCGAGAAGGCCCCTGGAAGCTTCTCCTATGCCCCGGCAGCGGCTCGAATGGCCAGTTTGCCAGTGAGCCTGCTTCAGATGCTGCGTGGCAGGAGGCCATTGATGCCTTTGGCCGCAAGCCTGAGCATCCCGAAGACCTCGAACAGGCTCCTTTTCTGCAGCTTTATCATCTCGGCAACGACCCCGGCGAAACCACAAACATCGCAGCAGAGCAGCGCGAACGCGTGGCCAGCATGATCGCGGCCTACCGCTGCCTCCTCGAGAACGGTCGCAGCACCCCAGGCCCAAAGCTGGCCAACGACCGGCCGCTCGCGGTCTTCCAACCGGTGCCCTCCTTTGTCTGGAACCGCTAGTTGTCCGTGGAAAAAGCCATCCATGGCCTTTTTCCACGTGGGCACCACCCCGAGGTCGCAGCGTGAAGATGCTTCCTGATGGCGCAGAGTCGCTGACCGAGTCGGATGATGAGAAACTCGCCGCCATGCTCAAGGAGCACGTGCCCAACATGGACGCTCGCGTGCTCTGGGCAGCGATCATGCTACGAGACAAGGCACAAGAGTTGGGTATCCCCTGCGTCGCGTACGGTGGAGTGAGGTGGACCCCAATCGTTGGACAGATTTTGGCCTTCAATAAGGTTGAGCGCCACTCGGTTTGTGGCCCGTGAGACCCCCTCAAAGGGTCTCGCGCGGCCACGGGGCGGTGATCGGGTCTCGGTTCTTGTAGGTTATCCTCCGCAGAGTCCGTCTCAACGGAAATTTGAGCGCGAACGTTTCGTTCGCCTCAGCCCGACGAGTACACCTCGGCAGGTGTTCGATACTTCAGGGACTGGTGTCGCCTCTCGTTGCAGTAATAGTCGAAGTAGGACCCGAGAGACTCTTCGGCCTGCCAGCCGTCGGTGTACTCGCGGAGGTAGACCTCCTCGTACTTCACCGTCCGCCAGAGCCGCTCGACGAAGACATTGTCGAGCGCTCGGCCACGTCCATCCATGGACACGGCCACCCCGCTCTCGATCAATCGGCTCGTGAAGGCATTCGCCGTGAACTGTGCTCCTTGGTCGGTGTTGAAGATCTCGGGCGTTGCCTTGCTCAAGGCAGCATCCA
>CALCGM010000036.1 GCA_937900985.1 uncultured Planctomycetaceae bacterium
TAGGCTTGGCGTCCACCGAGCCCTCTTCTGGGTGTTTTTCGCCTTCACGCCGGCCCACTACGTGCTCGTGGGCTACGACCGCTACGACATCTTCAGCATTTTCCTGCCGCTCTACGGCACGCTCTTCGTCTTGGCCCGCGTGGCGATCGCCGGCGACTCGAAGCGGTTTCTCGAGCGGACCGCGAAGATTCAGGCCGGCCTGATGGTCTGCGTCTACTGCCTGTCGTTTGCGGCTGCCCTGCTGCAGCTGCCGGTTCCCACGGCAGACAACGCCGAGCCCCCGCTGCCGGCCACAGCCAACTTCCGGCTGCTCTTCTTCCTGATCCTGCTGGTGCAGTTTGCCGACTGCATGCAGTATGTCTGGAGCCGCATGCTCGGCCGGCGGCTGGTGGCCGCCTCGGTCAGCTCCAACCGAACCTGGGAGGGCCTGCTGGGCAGCGCCGTGAGCACCTCGCTGCTCGCCTCCGCCCTGTGGTGGGCGGCCCCGCCCTACCAACCCTGGCAGGCGGCCCTGGCCGGATTTGTCGTCTCGCTGATGGGCTTCGCTGGCGGCATGACGATGTCGGCGATCAAACGCGACCGCGGCGTGACCGACTACGGCACGCTCGTGACCGGGCACGGCGGCGTGCTCGATCGCATCGACTCAACCTGCTTCGCCGCCCCGGTCTTCTACCACATCACCTTGCTGGTGGCCGACGTGGCCGTTCGCTGAGGCGGCTCCGCGGGGGTGGCCGCAGCGGCGGCGGGAGGCGGTGCACTGCCGACGCGCTGGTAGATCGACTGCCGACGCGGCACCGAGGCAAGCTGCACCGGCGGCCGAGGCGGGCCGCTGGGTGCTGGGCCTGAATCTGGGCTCTGGCCGCGAGCGACAGGTGCGGCCGGCCGCGGATCGGCCGCCACCAGTGTGGCGGGCGGTGCCGGGCATCCCTGCCTCACCCAGTCGAGCCAGACTGTCTGCATCTGGGAAGGATCCGCAATCCCGTAGAAGTTTTGCAGCGTGGCAGACCAGTTGCCGCTGGCGAGCCCCGTGCCAACAAAGTCAACATATTTTCTTCGGCCACCACGCTCGATCAGGTAGCGGGCCAGCGAGTAGCCCTGGGCGTAGAGCGGCAGCACGTCGGGAGGATACTCCCGCATCGCAAACATCTGCGGGAAAGCGATGCCTCGGCCCGTGGTGAGAAACTCAATCAGCAGGCGGTGCTGCCGGGCCCGCTCCGAGGGATGCTCCACCGTCGTGCAGGCTCCTTCGTCGGCCCACCGCGGCAGCGGCTGCCGGAAGTGACTGGCAAAGATGGTGTGGGTGACTTCATGCGGCAGCACCGAGTCGAGGATCCGCTGCTCACTGCCCTGGATGGTCATCTGCCAGCCAAACACCTCGCCGCGATCAAACACAAAGCTCGTCGCACCACCGGCACCAAGGGTCTCGGCCACCTCTGCGGTGATCGGGCAGGGGCTCGCCCACCGCGGCAGCGGACGGCCGGTCCACTCGATCGCGAGGTCGTGCCGGTATTGTTCCGCGGCATCGCCGATCTTGCGGGCAAGCTCGGGCGTGGGGGCTTCGATCACAAAGTTGGGGGTGCGGTAGCTCGCCGCCTCCGCTGAGCTGCCCCAGGCTGCCACGGCCACCAGCACCATGGCCACCACCATCGCCATGAACCACCGCTGAAGGCCACTCATGGCGTCTTTCCGCTCGGCTTCCATGCCCGCAGGTCTCCGTCATCGCTGCGTGCCAGCCTGACGAGCGTGGCCTCCATGCCACACCGCGACAGCTTCGCGAGAACAGCCAACGGCCGCCTTCGCCACGCGTGGGGGCGGACCGTAGCGAAGCCTCGCCAACGGGAGCCAGACCTTTTTCAGGCCGGAAAACGCTCTTGCGAGGCGAGCTTTTCGGCAGACGCGATCAGCCGCCGCCCTGCCCGACCGAATCCCGGATCACCAGTGCGGTCTCCGCCCCGGCCGGCTTCGATGCTGGGGGAATCAGTCGCCGCACGAGCGACACCACACCGCCAACCAGGAGCAGACCGCCTGGCCAGGCCGGCTGCAGAAACGCGGCCCAAACTCCTCCCAAGGCGAGCAGGCCCAACGGCCCAAACTGGGCAAGCAGCCCAGTCAATCGCGACGGACGGCGGATCGCCATGCTCCAGGCCGCACCAGCCACGAGAATGGCTGCTGCCGTGGCCACCGCTCGCGAGGAATCGGTTGGCGTCGGCTTCGCCGCAGCCCTGATGACGACGCCCCCTTCGGGATCCGTTGTCGTGGCAAACACATCCGCAGAGAGGGCGAGTGAGGTTCGATTCCAGGCCTGCTCGGCCGCGCTCTGCTGCGAACGCTCAAAAAGCGAAGCCACCTGCTCTTCGATGCGTGCACGCTCGCGGGCATCGCGTCCTTCAAGCGACCGCCGCAGGCTGGCCTTGAGCCGCAGCGAGGCCTCCGCTCGGAGCGTGGCTACCTCGTCGGCTGAGACCTGGGCCGATGGAGCGAGGATCCGCATGTCGAGGCCGCGAGGCCCGCGGATCATCCAGGTAACTTTCCGGGTGGGAACGCCAGGCAGCGTGGGGGGCTCCAGCCGCAACGGCCGGCCCGAGACAAGCTGATCGTCGATGTCTCCGGCAAAGATCACCAGGATCGTTCGCGGCCGGCTGACATCGAGCAGCTCGAGCTCCCAGGCGGCCTCCCCCGCAGGCCTGGCCCGCAACGGATGCTCATCGACAAAGACCTCAAACAGCCGCATGCCAGCGGGCAGCTGCAGCCGCACCAGCCGGCTCGACGGCACCAGATCGATCCTCGCCACGCCCCATGCCTTCCCGCGGTCGTCGGTGGCAAACCGCACGTCGAGCAGTTCCACGCGAGGGATCTCCTCGCCCTCCTCAGCCCCCGCAGGGCCTGGCTCAGCCGCCCTGCTCTCGGCATCGCTGTCCTGCCCGTCGTCTGCCGCCAAGGCCGCACCGCTGGCTTCCTCTGGCCTGCGTCGATAGGCCAGCGGGCTCCCAGGCAAGAGCTCAAGCGACTGCCATGCGGAAGACGAGAGCGAGACGATGGGCGTGTCGCCGGCCGACTCGATCTCCACGCCTTCGTCGGTGGGCCACTCCACAATCACCGGTGTGTCTCCGAGCCCTGCGATCCAGGGCACGGCCACCGACCCCATCTCCGCCGACCCTCTGGGCTCACGGGCCTCGAGATCAAAACGGAAGCGACCGGAGCGGGGTCGCTGACAGAGCACTTCCAGCGTTTCCTCATCGACTCGCGTCCAGTGGATGTCTTGCGGCGACGCCTGCAACGCCCCCGTGCGGGGAGCCGTGACCCTCGCCAATCCCATCCGGTCCACCGTCCAGTGCGGCGGAATCATCACCCGAAACGTCGCCAGCGCCGCCTCAACGGAATCGACCGACGCGTCGAACCGCAGCCGCAGACGACCGTCGACCACGTCCAGCCGCATCCGCTGCGTGCCCCGCAACACCGCCGGCACGCGGGAGACCGAGACCACCACGGGCGACGCAGCAGCCGTTGCCGCACTGCTCGGTTCTCTTCGCCAAGCCAGCCAGCCATTGCTGCTGGAGGGATCGGTGGGCGAGCCCGCGGTCACCCCCGCAGGCAGCCGCACGGTGGCGGCATAGCCTTCGCCCGGCACAAACTGCACCGCCCGCGGCGACTGCGTCGAACTCGATGAGGCTATCTCCACCTCTGGCACACGAAACACTCCGACGGGATCCGCCAGCGGCATCGCAAAGGGCACGCTCACGGTCGCCCGACCACGCGCCGGCTGGAGCCGCTCGACCAGCCATCGGCCGTCATCGATCCGCCGAACGGTCACCGGCTCGCTTCCCGCAGGCAGTTCGCTGACCGCTGGCGTGAGCCGAGGGTCGGCCGTCACGACAAACGACCGAAAGATCCCATCGTTTGGCTCAAGCTGAAAGCTGGCAACCACAGCACATCCCAGCGCGTCCCACGACACGTCGTTGCGAGCGGCAACGACACGAGGGTTTTGGACAAGCTTCACTGCCGGCTCCACCGACCAGCACAGCCGAAGCAGGTCTGCTTGAGCGATGTCGAAGCCGCTCCCGGTTGCCTCACTCAAGGACGTCGCTGAGGCGATCGGGAGACCGTTTCGCTCCCGCTCGACCAGCAGCGAGGAGACATCGATCCCAGCGTCGGTCTCGACGATGCGAAGCGTGGCCTGCGGCGCGACGGGCAGCCCCACCATCGCCAACCCGACGCCGCCCTCAACCCGCACCGCAGGCTGCAGCCGCACGCTCAGCCGATGCCGCCCAGGAACAGCCAGCGGCACCCGCAGAATGCTGCCGTCCGCTGAGATCGACTCGCCAGGGAGTTCGCCGGTGGTGCCGCCGTCGAGTTCGAGGGAGCCTCTGACAAACCGACCTCCACCGACGGGCTGCCGGAGTGTGCACACCGTGTTGGCATCAGACGAGAGGTCAACCGTGACCTGCCACTCGTCGGCGTCGGCTAGCGCCGTGCCGGGCTCCGCGTCCAGCCCTCCCGCAAGCGGAGGCTGGCCGATCGCGGTGGCAGCCGGGCCCATCGCGGTAAAAGCCGGCCCCATCGCGGTAAAAGCCGGCACTGTGGCAGCCACGGTCACCCGCTCGATACGAACACCGAGCCCTTCGGTCGCATCAACATTCCGGCCGAGTTCACGAAACAGCCTGTCGGGCACGAGCACCGTCGCATCGGCTGTCTCGCCCGTAAAAAACACCCGCAACGGTGCCGACGGCTCCGCGGCCGTCTCCGCAGCCGTGAGGCTGCCGCCACTGCATCCCGCAGCCAAGAAGACCATCAGCACCGTCGCCGTGCGGCCACCTGCCACGGCGAGCGCCATGCCGATCAGCCCGCCCCACCAGGCCGCGCGGACAATCGCCACCACGCTGACGGGAGCCCAGAGGGCAGCCACCGCCGCAAGCCCACAGATGGCAACGGCCACCGCCGGCGCCCTCCTACTCAAGAACCAGGTGGCGACCGCAGCGACAAGGCCGGCGATCAGGCTCGACGACACGACCAGCCAGCTCGACACGAGCACCACGCCCGCCAGCATGCTCCGGCCCGAGGTCGGTGCGAATGCGTGCAGACGGAAGCCGTCGACAACAACGGCCGCGGAATCGGCAGCAGCGCTGCCTGGCATGAATCCAGACGCCGGCGATCCCTTCGTCGAAGAACCGAGCAGCCGCTCGAGCCATCCCACCTGGGCCTGCTCGAGCTGCTGATGCAGCGCCGGCACATGGGCGATCCTCAGCCCGGGAGGCAGCCCCAGCTGCCAGAGCCGCTCAAGCACGGGCAGGTCGATCACCCCGGCGATCGGATCGACACTCCACGCCTGCCCCCACCTGGGGATCAACGGGCGGGCAGAGGCTAAGGCATGGATCTCCAAACGCACCATGCGTCGCCCGGCAGGCAACTCGATCACCGTTTCTCCGCCGAGCGTTTCTCGCACACCTGCCACGAGCTGAACGCCATCGACAAGGATCTCCTGAATCCGTTTGTCGGTGGGGTGGCTGAGAATGATGCTCGAGCGGCCATGATTTTCGATGTCGAAGACGGTTTCATACTCGATCACGCCGGAGGTGTGGCACCAGCAGGTTGTCGTCTCATTCCAGGCCCAGGCTCGCGGCGCGACGCCATCATCGCCCCCCGGCACCAGCCGCGCTGCTGCCTGCCCGCCGGCGAGGTCCCGCAGCGGGTCGAAGAGAAACCGCGAGACCGACGTCGCATACCGTTCGGTATCGCCGGCAACCCCCGGAACCTCCGACAGTGAGCGGTTGACCACGAGCGGCCGCCGCCGCCCCGCATCCCGAATCTGCAGTTCTCCCACCGGGCTGGCAGCTCCCTCCACCCACGCCAGCGGCACATTCACCGGACCGGTGAAGGGAACCGTCTGCACGCCGCGGAGCGTGACCGGGCCGCGGGCCGGCGGCACCAGCTCCAACAGCCACGATTCCATCGCCTGAGCCGGGTCTCGCGGCTCCTGCGGCTGTAGCCGCCGAGCGAGCAGCTGCCCGGTCGTGGGGGGCAGCAGCGTCCACTCCATGCCATCACCGGTCGGCTCTGAGAAATGCACCACGACCGAATCCAGCTCGGCATCCCGCGGCGAGCACTCCAGCGTGAACGACTCGGTCAAGCGGTCGTCTCGCACCGTCAGCCGCACCTGCGTCTGCACATCGATGGGTGGCCGTCGCCGCAGCAGCCGAAGCGTGCGGCGGTCGTCACCATCCCGAACCAACAGCCGGAGCCGAACGCCGCTGTCGCCTGCAAGCTTCCGGAGGCCGGGCGGCAGCTGATCCAGCGGCACGGAGTCGACAGTCTGCCCGGCACCATCGATGGTCATCTCCGCATTCGTGCGGATCTCAAGGGCGGCCGCCTGTTCGTTGGAGAGCTTCAGCATCTCCAGCGACGATCGGGCAAACGGCTCTCCTTCCCGCAAAGGACCGCGGTGGCCCATCACATTCACCCGCACGGTGCTGCCCCGGGAAACGCCGCTCACCAGACCGACCCGCAGTCGACTTCCCTCTGCCGCCGCTTCCACTCGCCAGTCGGCACGTTCCGCCCGGCCGGGAATCTCAACGGAGTCGATCAGCCATCCCGGAGCCACCTGGCCCGTCAGCTCAAACAGCTCTCCCCGCTCAACGCTGATCTCACAGGCTGCCTGGGCAATCACCGATCCTGCCGAGATATCGACGGTGGTCACCCGCTGAACCTGCACGTCCGGCTTCCGCGGCGCGACCGTCAGCGAGAGCGACGCGGTGGGCGCCTGCGCCTCAAACGCCAGCCGAGGCCCCGCAGCGGCCTCCACATCGAGAGCCATCGGCCAGCCTTTGACGATCTCTTCGTCGACCGGCAGATACTCGACGGGCTCCACACGCTCGACAACGAGCCGCGGGTCGAGCTCGGCCACCATCCCTCCCCCGGCCCAGAGGCCATCTGGAGGCAGGATCGCCGGCAGCGTCCAGGGCTTGCCGATTCCAATCGCTGCGATCGATTCGATCACCAGCTGCGGCCGCGTGCCGATCGCCCGCGTGGGGAGCTGCACGACAAGCTCGTCTGCTTCGTCACCAGCCGACGCGTCGGTCGCCGCCGTGTCCGAGGCAGAGGCCGACCGCCGCCAGGAAAGCGATGTGGTGCCCTGCTCGTCGATCAGCTTCGCCGCCACCACCGTCAGCCCCGGCGGAACCCGCAGGCGAACATCGGTTTTCGTCCAGGGCATCGCCGGCTGAAGCGTTGTTGCCAGCGAAGCGGTCTGTCGCTCGATCGCAAGCCTGCTCCAGCAGGAGATCGGCACGTCGGGCAGCGGCTCGCGGGCGATGGTGACGACGAGCTCGCTGGTCGGGCCGAACGAGAGCGTCCACACGGGTTCCGCAGTGCCGGCTTCTTCTGCTGCCGACGACAGCGGAGCTGGGGCAGGAGCGGCCTGGACCGCCTCCGCACCCTTCACGAGGGGCACAAAGCCAGCGGGGAGGGTGAGCTGCACCGAGGAGAAGACCGCGGGCACCACCGGGAGACGAAACGCGGGGCCGAGCGATCCTCCCGCATCGGTCGGCAGCTCGAACTGCCAGCTGTAGCGGCCTTCGGTGTCTGCGATGACTGCCACGGAGCCGTCGGGCAGACCGGCGATCTCTGCAGCACCGGTGCCCGCGTCGCTGCTCAAACTGGCTTGCGGCACCACCCGCCCGGCCAGGGGGATGGCCCGGCGGAGGCCATCGATTCCAGGGCCCAGGGTCACTGCCGCCGTTCCACGGAGCCCCTCAGCAGGGCTCCACTCGAGCGTGTAGCGGGCATTCTCGGCAATCACATTCATTGCCGGCGACGAGCCTGGTCGCTCACCGAACGGATCGGAGCCCGCTGCCCGATCGGCCACCGCCGCCCGAAACTCCGCGAGGGTCATCGGCACATAACGGCCGGTTCCCAGCGGCACCTCGGAGAGGCGGTCGGCCGGCACGTAGACCCACAGGAAATCCAGGGCTTCCGGCTCAGCAGCGGTGCTCCCGACGAGGCTGCAGCCCACGATCAGCAGGGCTGCCCAGACGGCAGCCGCCGGCCTGCCCCTCCACCAGTCGTGGCTTGTGCTCATGTCAACCACCCGCTCACGATGCCGATCGCTCCACCGCCACACTGCGGCGGCCGCGACTCGATTCGGGCACAAAGGCCGCGAGCGCCGTGCGGGTCGACGACTGAGGAACCATCACGCCGGCGTTGCCCGCCGCCACCGTCGCAGGCAAACGCAGCGCCACCCGCAGGCCCGCCGCCAGCAGCGTGAGAAGCAGCCCGGGAAGCGCCGCCTGCGCGAGGAGCAGGGCCAACCAGGGCGACACCGCCGCGGCGGCCGTGACCGCGATCGCCAAGAGCATCACGACCGACGGCCGACGCAAGCGAGGCCACTGCACCAGCAGCAGCCCGATCAGCAGCGAAGGGCCGGAACAGGCCAACACGAGGCCCCATGTCGGCACAATCCACAGTCGGGCCGTGTCGGGATGGCCAACGCCCGAGAAGACGAGCCGGCGGTCGGCATACGGGATGATCGCCCGACCTGGATCCGCCGTCGCGGCAGACGGCGGTGCCACCCATGTCTGCAGCATCTCTGGCGAGATGATGGCTCGGGGCAGAAAGCCGAGCGTTCCCCACGCCCACTCCTGCTGGGCCGTCCAGCCACGCGGCGAGGTGAGGAGATGCTCTTCCGGCGAGAGCCGCAGTTCCCAGTAGAACCGTCGTTCGACCGCGCCATCTGCAAACACCGGAGCCGTCAGCTCCGCCGGCTCCCAGTCTGACGAACGATTCCGCCGCACCACAATTTCCACGGCATACTCCCGCACCGCGCCTGCGGTGAAGAGGTTGAGCGAGATCCGGCCATCGGTCCGCACCGCGTCGGCAATCGGTCGTCCGTCGAGCAGCACCTCAACCCGCGACGGGTCGGCTG
>CALCGM010000037.1 GCA_937900985.1 uncultured Planctomycetaceae bacterium
CGGGCCTGCCGGCATCGCGATTCTCCAGCCGCAGCAGCCATGCACCGTCGGCCGCCGCCGGCGACTGCACGGCCGCGACCTGCCGGCCGTAATACCAGGCGGTGGGGGTTTCGGAATCTGGCAACTGCTCCTCGAAGCCCCCATTGGAAAGACTCGGCCGCGTCCCATCCGGCTGCACCACCCGGTCGTCTTCCGCCTCTCCGGTCATCGGCACAAACAGGCTCGGCACGAGGGCCTCCTGCACCAACTGGCCATCCCGCTTGGTCAGCAGCACCAGCGTCTGGTCGTAGCGGGTGCCCACGGGGATGACCATCCGCCCGCCTTCCGCAAGCTGCTCGACGAGCGGCTGCGGCACATCTTCCGGTGAGCAGGTGACAATGATCTTGTCGAAAGGCGCCTTCTCCGGCCAGCCGGCAAAGCCGTCGCCAATCTTGGTGAACACGTTCTCGTAGCCGAGCCGCTGCAGCGTGCGTGCAGCCCGCCTGCCGAGTGGCTCATGGATCTCGATCGAGAAAATCTCAGCCACCAGCGGCGAGAGCACCGCCGCCTGATAGCCGCTGCCGGTGCCGATCTCGAGCACGCGATCAGTGGCCGTCGGCCGCAGCTGCTCCGTCATGTAGGCAACAACGAAGATGCCCGAGATCGTTTGGGCCTCACCGATCGGCAGGGCCATATCGACGTAGGCGAGGTTCCGTTGCTGCGGCTGCACAAACTCATGCCTGGGCGTCGACCGCATGCTCTCGAGCACTCGCGGGTCGCGGATGCCACCAGCCTCAAGCACCTCGCGGGCCATGCGGTCGCGGACCGCCACCCACGGATCCGCAGGCTGCCCACACGCGTCCCCCGCCGCTCCGCCGCTGAGCGCTGCGGCGGCAGCCAGCAGAAGAGAAGTCGCCCAACGCTCAGGCAAGCGTCGGCGGGCGAGCGACTGCGATGCCAAACGGTTCGATTTCGAAGAGGAGCAGTTCATTCGTCTTGGGCGGGCCAGCACTGTTACGACGGAGCGATGCGGCCTCGCGTCAGCTCGAGGAAGGCCGTCTCCAGGTTGACCTCTTGAAGCCGCACGGTCAGCACCTGGTGCCCCTCGGCAATCAGCCGGGCGATGATCGGGGAGTGATCCTCGACGCCATCGGCCAGGGCCACCACAAGTTCTTCGCCCTCGGCGGCTGCCGTGTCGACATGCACGCCGAGCACCTCGCCTGCTCGCTCAAGCAGATCCGCCGCGGTTGCATGCTCTCCAGCCAGCCGGATCCTGACCGTGGGCCGCCCCCGCACCTGCGCCAGCAGGTCGCTGACTTCACCACAGGCCAGCAGCCGGCCGTGCTCGATGATCCCCACACGATTACAGATGTCGGCGAGTTCGGGCAGGATATGGCTGGAAACGAGGATCGTCTTGCCGAGCGACTGCAGCCGCTTGAGCAGACCCCGCATCTCGATGCGGGCGCGTGGATCGAGGCCGCTCGCCGGCTCATCGAGCAGCAGCACCTGCGGATCATGCAGGAGCACCCTGGCCAGGCCCAGCCGCTGCGTCATGCCGCGGGAGAGGCTGGTCACGAGTTCGTTTCGTTTGAAGGTCAGGTCGACAAGGTCGAGCGAACGCTCTGCCACCTCCCGTCGCTGCGGGCCGTCGATGCGGTATGCCGCTGCAAAGAACTCCAGGTATTCCAAGACCCGCATGTCGTCATAGACACCAAAGATGTCGGGCATGTAGCCGATCAGATGCCGAATCTCGCGAGGGTGGGTGTAGATCGACTGGCCGCAGACGTAGGCCTCCCCCCAGCTCGGTGCCAGCAGCGTCGCCAGGATGCGGATCGTGGTCGTCTTGCCCGCGCCATTGGGCCCGATGAAGCCGAAGAGGTCGCCCTGTTCGAGCTTCAGGTCGAGCGACTCCAAGGCCGAGAAGTCACCGTATTTCTTGGTGAGGTCGATCGTTTCGATCATGGAGACACCCCTGTCGCGGATGGAGGTTGGTCGCCGGGCGATGCTGTGCCAAAGCTGCTTCCGACAGGCAGCACAAACCTCCACACGGCATGTGGATCTTCCTCGGCGTCGATCTCGCGGTCGGCAGTCCAGGCCGTGCCTGAGGGCCCTCGGCCAATCAGCACGGCACGGCCGCTGCGAATCACATCGCTCAGATCGTAGCGAGCAAGCACACCCGCTTCGAGCGACGTGTAGCTCCGTCCGCCGGCGGCCTCATGAAAACTTGCCACCTCGAGGATGCGGTCGGAGTCGCGTTCGTCGAGTTCGTAGCGGCCGCCCTGCTCCTGCTCGCCAACCATCGTGCGGCGGGCGATGGCGCCGGCTAACGACCGCGGCCCCCGGCCACCGGAGGGATCGAAGCGGCTCCCAGCAGGAAGCGAACCCACATCATACAGCCAGCCTGCATAGGCCAGCAGGCACTCATCGAGCGCAAACGGCAGCTGATTCACAACTTCACCGCGGAGCGTTCCTTCAGCGGTCCGCTCGAAGCCTCCGCGGAGCGTGGGCACACCTTCCGGCAGCTGTGCGTCCCACCAGGCCTCCCAGGTGCCACTGGTCGCGATCGCTAAAGGCACCTTCTCGAGCGAGGCCAAGCTCTCACCGTAGGCATAGGGGGCAGCGGCGAGCGACGCATGCGGCACGAGCGTGTCGGGGCCCCCAAAGCTGCGTCCTGTCGACGCGGCCCATGAGATCACCGTGTGCGACGTGTCGGCCGGCACCACATCGCCTCCAGCCGCCGCTGACAGCGAA
>CALCGM010000038.1 GCA_937900985.1 uncultured Planctomycetaceae bacterium
CTGGCCATCAGGCTGAGCGTGAACTCCTGCTCAAACGCGTCTGAGCCGATGTCCGCCATATGGATCGGCATCGCCGAGCCGCCCCCGCCCTTTTCCGACGACGAGGTCCGCAGAGCCTCATCAGCCAATGCAGAGACGTCACCCCGCAGCCGGGCACGCATGTCCAGCAGTGCCAGCTTGAAGGGTTTCGCGTCCGCCGCCTTCATGCGTCTGATCACGGTTGCTCATCCTTTCACAGATTTCACCCCGAGCACCGCACGCTATCGCCCGGACCGATGCCTGTCAAACTGGCAGGCCGAAGGCGTGGAATTTGGACATCAGGGCCGGATTTCACCGATGATGCATCGGGTGGCGGAGGCACGCCTGTCTCCAGAGTCGGCAAAACAGAGCCCTACCCTCTGCCGGCCTTCGGTGCGACACTGAAGGCCGGGCCGCCTGAGCCCGCCGGACGAAATCGTGGAGGAAGTTGCGTGGCCGCATCGATCGAAACCGACGTTGCCTTTCAGCGGTGTATCTCCCCACTGTGCGGGGCGACCTACGGCGTTGACGAGGTCCACACCTCCTGCCCGGCCTGCGGGAACCTGCTCGACATCGCCTACGACTGGGACCGCAGCCGGCCACCCTCGTCGTTTGAGCACTTTGAGACGAAGTGGATGCGGCGGAGCGACCCGGTCGCCTTCAGCGGCGTCTGGCGGTTTCACGAACTGCTGCCGTTTGCGCCGCGGGAGTCGATCGTCACGATCGGCGAGGGGCAGACCCTGCTCTCGGTGGCCGACAGCGTGGGCGGGTTTGTGGGCGTTCGCCCCGGCCGGCTGCATCTGCAGTATGAGGGCCTCAATCCGTCGGGCTCCTTTAAAGACAACGGCATGTCGGCGGCGTTCACGCATGCCCGCATGATCGGCGCGAAGCGGGCGGCCTGTGCCTCCACCGGCAACACCAGCGCGTCGCTCGCCGTCTACTGCGCTGTCACCCGGCTGATGCGGGGCATCATCTTTATCGGCTCCGGCAAGATCTCCTACGGCAAGCTCTCGCAGGCCCTCGACTATGGGGCGCTGACAATCCAGATCGCCGGCGACTTCGACGACGCGATGGCCCGGGTGAAAGAGGTGGCCGGCAAGCTCGGCATCTATCTCGTCAACAGCGTCAACCCGTTCCGGCTTGAGGGTCAGAAGACGATCATGTTTCGGGTGCTCGAGGCCCTTGGCTGGGAAGTGCCCGACTGGATCGTGGTGCCCGGCGGCAACCTGGGCAACTCCTCGGCCTTCGGCAAGGCCTTCATGGAGCTCAAGGAGCTGGGGCTGATCGACCGCATGCCGCGGCTGGCGGTGATCAACGCAGCGGGCGCAAACACGCTCCACGAGCTCTACACCCGCCGCGGCCTGCGGTGGGGTGGCGGGAAAGCCGACCTCGCCCCGGCCTGCCACTACTACGACGAGCTCGACCGGCTGGAGAAACGGGCAGACACGATTGCCAGCGCCATTGAGATCAACCGTCCAGTCAACCTCAACAAGTGTCTGCGGGCCCTCGAGGCCTGCGATGGCGTGGTGCGAGAGGTGACCGAGCAGGAGATCCTCGACGCCAAGGCGCAGGTCGGCGCTGGCGGCCTGGGGTGCGAGCCGGCAAGCGCCGCGAGCGTGGCGGGGGCGAAGCAGCTCGTTGCGGAAGGCGTGATTGGGAAAGACGATCGGGTGGTCTGCATCCTCACCGGCCATCAGCTCAAGGATCCCAACGCAACCGTCGCCTACCACACCACCGACCAGGCGCTCTTTAATGAGGTGCTCGGCAGCCGTGGGGTGAGCCGGGCGAGCTATGCCAACCGGGCGGTCAGCGTGGGCAACCGCATCGACGAGATCGTGCAGGCGATCGATCTCTACGGGTGATGTGGGCAATACCCGCCGCAGCGACCGGGACGGGATTCGACGGGCCCAGCCCAGCCACGTCCTGCTCGACCTCGACTCTGCACCTCACGTGAAACCGATCGCCAGGAGAAATCGCCCATGCCCCACCACCACGCTGATGAACGTGCTTCGTGCGGGCCCGGCGGCGAGCTGAATAGCGGTTATTGGCAAGCGCGGTATGACGAGGGCACGACTGGCTGGGACCGCGGCGGCCCGAGCCCGGCCCTCTCGGGCTGGCTGCAGTCGGGCGACCTCACGCCCTGCCGCATTCTCGTCCCGGGCTGCGGCCGGGGGCATGAGGTGCTGGCCCTGGCCGAAGCAGGCTTTCAGGTCACCGGCATCGACTATGCCCCGTCGGCCGTGCAGGCCGTCCGCGATGCCCTTGCCAGCCGCGGCCTCACCGCCGTGATTGAGCAGGCCGACCTCTTTGACTATCAGCCGCAGCAGCCCTTCGAGGCAATCTACGAGCAGACCTGCCTCTGTGCCCTGCCGCCGGGGCGATGGGGCTGCTACGAGAAGCGGCTGGCGGCCTGGCTCGCTCCCGGCGGCCGCCTGTTCGCCGCCTTCATGCAGACCGACAGCGACGGCGGCCCGCCGTTTGCCTGCCGTCCGGACGCGATGCGGCAGCTCTTTGCCGCCGAGCGGTGGGCCTGGCCCGAGAGCCTCGAGCCCGTGCCGCATCCGCTGGGCATGACGGAACTGACCGGCGTGCTGCGACGCCGCTGAGCGGAGCAGAAGAGGGGCTTCTCGGTGCGATGCGGTCGCGACGCTCCGGGGATCTCAGTAGGCTACGCAGACTGTCGGTCGAGGCTGCTGCTGGAACCCGCTGGATGCATCCGGTTGTGTTTCGGTGGTGCTGTTTTCGTGAGTTTCCACGCATCGCTGAGTCACTATGTCTGCATCACCAACTGTCTGTCGCTTTGGCATCCTGGGCACCGCCGGTATCTCGGCCAAGAACTGGC
>CALCGM010000039.1 GCA_937900985.1 uncultured Planctomycetaceae bacterium
TCTACCTGCCGGTGGTGCTGGCCCAGATCAAGGCCCACATCGCCGCGGAGTGAACCGTCTCCGTGGTCTGCGGTGAGCGAGCAAGGGGGCTTCGCTTTGGGCTGCTGTTGGCTCCGCTGCCCTGGTGGAGGGGGCTGCTCGCCGCAGGGGGGTCGGCAGGCTTTGCCTGGTCGGCACAACGCGTTCTCTGTCGGCTGCAGAACGCCGTGCCAGCCGCTTCGGTGGTTCACGGCTCGCCCCCTTCAGCGTAGATTCGGGGCTTCGCTGGAGCGGCTGTCATCAGCGACCATTTGCCCAAAGAAATGGGTATTCGGCGGCGAAAGCCGGAGCCGCACAGCCACAACGACGGACCATAGGACAGCTGCATGACGCACACACTTCTTACCGGAGCCACAGGACTGCTTGGCGGACAGCTGATGGCTGATCTCCTTGAGGCGGACGTTGCCCTGGCAGTGCTCGTGCGGCCGGGGGCCGGCGTGTCTGGACGGGAGCGGATCGAGGGCATCCTGCAGCGGCAGGAAAAAGATCGCGGCCGGCTGCTGCCGCGGCCGGTGGTGCTTGAAGGCGATCTCAACGCCGATCGGTGTGGGCTTGATCGTGAGCGGATCAGCTGGCTTCGGCGGGCCTGCAGCCGCATCGTGCATAGCGCTGCATCGCTGCAGTTCACCGGCAAAGATCGCGGTGAGGAGCCGTGGCGGACCAACGTCGGCGGCACGCAGCATGTGCTCGAACTGTCGCGGGCCGCTGGGGTCAGCGACTTTTGGCATATCTCCACCGCCTACGTCAGCGGCTTGGCGACGGGCGTGATTCCAGAGCAGCCATCGACCGATGCCCATGGCTTTCGCAACGACTACGAGGCGAGCAAGCATGAGGCTGAGACGCTCGTGCGAAACGCGAGCTGGCTGACCAGCCCCACCTTCATGCGGCCGGCGGTGATTGTCGGTCACTCGCAGAGCGGCGCCACCACCACCTACCACGGCCTGATGGCCATGCTGCAGCTGATGGCGGTGATCGTCCGCAGCCAGCCAGCCGACGAACAGGGCTACCGGCATGTGCCGCTGCGGCTGGCGATGACCGGTGAGGAACGGCGAAACCTCGTGCCAGTCGACTGGGTGGCCGAGACGATGACCACGCTGCTGCAGAGCCCGCAGGCGCGAGGGGGCATTTTCCATATCGCCCCCGACCGCCCGATCACCAACCGCGAGGTGATCGACTACGCCAGCAGCTACCTGGGCTCAGGCGGCGTGCAGTTTGTGGGAACCACACCGCCTGACGACATGAGCCTGCTCGAAGAGATGGTCTACGGCGGCAAGGGGCTCTATGAGTCGTATGAAGACACCGATCCGGTGTTTTCCATGGAGCGCCTGCACGCGATTCCTGGAGTGCGGCACTGCCCCACGATCGACGAAGCGATGATCCACCGCTTCATCGCTCATGGCGACAAGGATCGCTGGGGGAAGCGGCGGCAGAAGCCGGCGGCGGTGTCGCGGTGGATGGAAGATGTGATCAACGAACTCCGTGGTGCGGGCGGTGATGCGGCCGTCGCCGAGGTGGCGAGGCTCGCCGCCAGCGGGGCGGCTGCTGAGTCGCCTGCCACTGTGGGCCTTGAGTGTCTTGGCCCGGGCGGAGGCGCCTGGACGGTGGAGATCCCACACGACGGATCGGCTCAGGTCTGGCCGGGCAGGCCCGAAGCGGCAGAGACGATCGTGGCCCTCGAGCCCTCGCGGCTGATCCACTATGCCCGGCTGGCGATGGCGGCGGCTCCGCAGGCGGCCGCAGGCAGGCGACCGAGGACCGCCGCGACCGCTCCAGGCGACACCGTCACGAACTGATTGGGCGGAGCGTCTTCAGGCGAGCCGGCGGAAAGCCCCTCGCTACCGCGGCCGCACCGACTCGATCACGAGGGGGTCGCTGCTCTTGGGGTCGCCAATACGGAGGGCCGCGCGACCCTCGAGCAGATCGTCGACGATCGTGCCGACGAGATCGGCTCGCCACCCGCGGGCCAACACCGGCATATCGTCTTCGTCTCGGTAGCCGAGTTTGTAGGCCAGCAGGTCCCGCATGTCGGAGGCCGTGCCGACCATCGATGGCGCGATGCTCATCTGGCGGCAGAGGCCGGCGATCGCCGTCGCCAGAAACTGGCCGAGCATGGCAAGCTGGGGCGGCGGGGCACGATGCCGCTCGCCACCAGGGCACTCGGCGTCGGGCACCTTCAAGCCGGCGTCGATCGCCTTTGAGATGTCGCCGATGATGTGACGAAAATCGCTCCGCTGCATGCCGCGGATCGCCTGAATCTGCCGCTCGTCGGCACTCTTTCGCTTGGCGAGTTCGACGAGCAGGTCGTCGCGGAGCACCCGCTTGGGCGGCATGTTTCGCTGCTCGGCAAGACGATCGCGCCAGTGCCACAGTTCGCGGGCCACGGCCAGCTCACGCCGGGAAAGGCCGTTGAGCCCCGACACCCGCCGCCACCGTTTTCGCTCGAACGACTCGGCGACTTCGTCTTGCCAGGAGGCCATCTCCTCCACCATCCACTCGGAGCGGCCGAGCTTGGCGAGCTTGCCTTCGAGCAGCTTCCAGAGTCGCTCAAGATGCCGCACGTCGTCGAGTGCATACTGCAGCTGCGCTTCGGAGAGCGGCCGCTGCCGCCAGTCGGTGCGGGTTTCCCCTTTGGAGGTGGCAACGCCGAGCATCCGGCGACAGATCGCGGCATAGCCCGCGGGGTAGTCGTGGTCGACGAGCCCAGCGGCGACCTGCACGTCAAACAGCGACGACGGCCGGGTGCCGATGGCGTGCAGGATGAAGCCCATCTCCTCGCGGCCTGCGTGCACAACCGTGGTGCGGCCCTCTTCGGCCAGCAGCTGCCAGAACGGACTGAGATCGGGCAGCTCCAGCGCGTCGATCACGGCGAGTGTGTCGGGGGCCGCGATCTGCACGAGGCAGAGGTGGCTGCGGTAGGTGTGTTCTGAGACGAACTCGGTGTCGAACGCAAGGAACGGCTGGGCTGCGAGGTCGTCGACGAGCTGGCCGAGTTCATGTTCGGTGGTGACGTGTCGGTAGGTGCCTGAGGGCATGGCGTGCGCTATGGGGGCTAAGAAAACGAAGGCGGTGGGTCAGAGGAACAGGTAGGCAACGAGCAGAAACACCGGCATCAGCACTCCACCACTGTACGCCAAGTATCCAAAGAAACTCGGCATCCGCACGCCCGCTTTCTCAGCGATCGCCTTGACCATGAAGTTGGGACCGTTCCCGATGTAGGTCATCGCCCCTAAGAATACCGCCCCCAGGCTCACGGCCGCCAGACGACTCACTTCAACGCCGGCCATCATCTCAGGGCCGCCCGGCAGCGTTTGCGCGGTCTTGAAAAACACCAGGTAGGTCGGGGCGTTGTCGAGCACGCTGGAGAGCAGGCCGGTCGTCCAGAAAAAAGCGATGGGTGACGTGATGCCCAGGCTCGCCCCCCGCTCATCGAGGATCGCGAGAGCGGGCTGCATGCAGACAAAAATGCCGACAAACAACGCGGCCACTTCGAGGATCGCGCCGTAGGTGAACTTGTTGTCGTGACGAATCTTTTCCGATCCCAGCGCCAGCGAGAGGGAGACGATCGCCGCCAGGACGGCCTCGCGGAGAAACACCCACGGATGCCAGTCGGTCCCAGGAATCGCCTTGGACGGATCGAGCAGCGCCACAGCAGCAATCACCGCCAGCAGCAGCGGTGCGTTGGGCCAGAGACCGCGAATCTGCAGCGGCCGCGTTCTGGCCTCGTCGATGGCAACATCGCTCGACCGCTCCCGCGGATAGGCCATGACCGTGTCCCAGGCGAGGTAGATGGCGATCAGAATCACATTGGCGACGGCCCATTCCTTCCACAGCGAGAGGGTCCAGAAGAAATCGACACCCTGCAGGTAGCCAAGAAACAGCGGTGGGTCGCCGATCGGCAGCAGGCAGCCGCCACAGTTGCACACAACGAAGATGAAAAACACGACCGTATGCACGACGTGGCGTCGCTGCCGGTTGGTTTCCAGCAGCGGACGAATCAACAGCATCGCCGCCCCGGTGGTGCCGATAAAGCTCGCCAGGAGGCCGCCGATCGTGATGAACGTGGCGTTGGTGCGTGGAGTGGCGGCCAGATCCCCCTCAATCCGCACGCCGCCCGCCACGCAGTAGAGCGCAAACAGCAGCATGATGAAGGGCACATACTCCCCCAGGATCGCATTGCTCAGGATCGTGCCGGCGACGCCCCAGGAGATGCCTCCCTCCGCCGGCTGGCTGACAGCATGGGCCGGGAAATGGACATCCACCGGGTGCGGGTGGAGCAGGGCGTAGTAGAGCAGGGTGAGCAGGCCGAGCCCGGCAGCCACCATGAAGCGGCTGCTGTTGTGCTCCCACCAGTGCTCGATCGACGGAATCAGCGGAAAGGCGGCGATGGCGCCGAGCAGGGCCAGAAAAGGGATCACCGTCCAGATCGGTGGCGCCGGCAGCTTGGCGTGGCCATGGTGGTCGATATCGTGGTCGACATCGTGGGCAGCCTCGTCAGCGTGGGCAGGAGCAGCATGGCCAGCGGTCTGAGCGTCCTCCTCGCCATGCTCCGCATCTTCCTTCGGATGGTCGCCGGTGTCTGCGGCTTCGTCGTCGTGATGCTCGGCGTGGTCCGAGGTTTTGCTGTGGTCGTCTGCCGCGGCCGCCACAATGGCGTCGCGGCCGGCCTGCGGATACCCACACACTGCCGCCACGCCATAGAGGGCGATCACGGCCACCAGTCCCAACAGCACCGGCCGTGAAGGCGTGGCCCGCTCGCCGCCGTGCGGATCGGCCGCATGCGGAGCTCCCTGCTGTGGGCCGGCGGCGTGCGGCTGGGCGTCCGTGTCGGATTCGGAGGCGTTGTACGGTAAGTTTTCCATCACGCTCCTCGGGAAGGCGTCGTGGACAGTCGCTGCGGCGGTGGGCCCCGTGTTTCCCGCTGCGTTTGGGCCAAGAGAGGCCCAGCAGGGGTGGGGCGGCACCCAAGCGTCGGCAAGGGCGGGAAGGCCGGCTGCCGGAAAGGCCGCCGACCCGTTGGGGCCGAATCCTAAATCAAGTGGTCCTCTGGATGAAAGCGGAATGAGCCGAGCCATGCCAAACATGCCCGTGGCAGCATCGCAATCGCACAGAGCCGACACCTGGTTGCGGGGGAACGTGCGGCCGGTGCTGGTCGCCGCTGCCGCCACGCTCCTCTCCGGCGGTCTGATCATCGCGGCATTGGTTGCCTTCGCCGCCCCAGCCTGGCTGACGGGCGTGGTGGCCGTGCTGCTCGCCGCCGGCACTGCCACCACCGCCGCGGTGGCGGTTGAATCGGCCCGACCGCGACTCTCGCGACGAGGCGACATGCTGCTGATGCGGCTTGCCCCCTGGTCTCAGGAGGAGGTGCCGCTGGCCGTGGTGGAGTGTTTCTTTCTCGGTTCGAGCCCTGTGGGCACGCATCCTGCCTCTTCGTCGTGCGGAGGCTCTGCCACGACAGCGAGCGACCAGCCGACAGCCACGAGCGACATGGCTCCCAGCCGCCGTCGGGGAACCCTCGCGATTCGCCTCGCGGAGCGGGCCCAGGAGTATTCGCAGCGGGCGATCAGCCTGCCCTGGGGGGGCTGGGCCCGCGGTACGATCGTGGTGGATGGGATGTGGTGTGAGCCGCTCACGCCAGCGCTCGTGCGCGACCTGACCGGCCGGCTGGTGGCTGCCAAACGCGAGGCGACATGAAACAGGGGGCGTTGCCGCGGCCGGCTTTGCTTGTGAGCGTCCGTTCGCCTGCGGAGGCGGCGGCGGCACTCGCTGGCGGCGCGGATGTGATCGATGTCAAAGACCCGTCGGCAGGCTCTCTGGGGGCTGCGTCTCCGACTGTCTGCGGGGAGATCGCCCACGCGGTGGGCTGGCAGGCTCCCTGGACGATGGCCTGCGGCGAGCTGGCTGATGGGCCAGATCGACTCACCGCCCAGCTCACCGCGACCTGGGAGCAGCTCCAGGCAGCGGAGGGGGCAGCGAGGCCTTTCCCGCTGGCGATCAAGGTGGGCCTGGCGGGGTGCAGGCACGGTGTGCCGTGGCGGCGGGAGCTTCGCCAGATGACACAACGACTGCCGGCCGACGTTGGCCAGGTGGTGGTGATCTATGCCGATGCCGCCAGCTGCGGGGCTCCGCCGCCGGCCGAGGTGCTCGACGCCGCTGCAGAACTGCGGGCGATGGCTGTTTTGGTCGATACCTTCGATAAGCAGTCGGCCGGCCTGCTGGGGCACCAACCGTTGGAGCAGCTGCAGATCTGGCGTAGAGACGCCGCTGCGGCGGGCTGTAGGTTTGTGGTGGCCGGAAAGCTCGGCCTTGGAGACCTCGCTGACGTGGCGACGCTGGATGCGGATATCATCGCTGTGCGATCCGCCGTATGCTCTCACGGGCGATCGGGCCCGGTGGATCCGCTGCGTGTGCGGCGGGTTCGCGACGCTCTGATGGCTCCAACGGCGGGTGCGTTGCAGTTGGAAACTGAAAACACGGAGAAGCGTTCCTGATGAAAACCCTGGAAGTGCGGGTGCCCTACACGATCTCCCGCGAGGAACTCAAACGCCGGCTGGACGAGGCGCTCGTGAAGGCCCGCGAGGAATACGGCAGTCAGGTGAACGCACTGGAAGCGGCCTGGGCTGGCGACATGCTCAAGGCCCATGTGGCGGTGATGGGCATGAGTTTCAACGGCACGATCGAGATCGAGGAGAAGGACCTGCTCGTGAAGCTCGGGCTGCCGGGCATGGCGAGTTTCTTTGCCGGCAAGATTAAGGCTGGGATCGAAGAGCGGCTCGGCGGGCTGGTGGCTGGCTGACGGTGCGGCTGTGTCTTGCGCGGGTCTGTCGGCGTGGCCGGCCCGGCAAAGTTTGCCGGTTGCAGGCGATCGTGCCAGAGGGTGAACTTAGGCAAAGGAGGCACGGCAGGCGGCGCGGCAATCAATCCTGGTGGCCGAACAGGCCGAATGGGGTAAAGCAGGCGTCGGCGGCCGGTTGAAGCCATCCGAATCCCGTCCCGCCCGTCTCCGGCCACTCGTGAGATGCTCAGATGCTGAATCGTTCGTTGTTTGCCGTCGTCGTTCTTGGCACGAGCCTTTCGTGGAGTGCCCACGCTCTCGCGCAGCCCACAGGCATGCCGACGGAAGATCCGTTCGCCGACGAGCTCAATCCATTCGGCAGCGGGCAGCGGAAGAAGCCCCAGCCGGAGATCTATGCCAACGAGCCGGCCACCCCGCAGCCGCGGGTGACGCAGCCGATGGCGCCCACGCAGCCATCAGGCTCGGGCGATATCACGCTGCCGGTGCCATTTCCCGACGTGACGGTTCCCGGGCCAGCGGCCGACCGCCCGACGGCCCGCAGCGGCCGCAGCCTCTACGCCGAGTCGCCGGCAGCGCCGCTGATCGCCAAGGCACGGGATCTCGAGAAGGAAGAAAAGTGGACCGAGGCGCTTGAGGTTCTTGAGCAGGCTGTCGAGGCCGATCCCCAGGATCCCGAGGCCCATCTCTCGATGGGGATCGTGCTGCGTCGTCTCGGCCGGCTCGAGCCTGCGATCGAGGCCTTCTCCAAAGGCCTGCAGCTCGATCCGCTTGAGTCGGAGCTGATGTTTCGCCGCGGGATCGCCTGGTTTCGGCTGGGACAGTATGGAATCGCCTTGAAAGACTTCGAAGACGCCTCGGGCGTTGCCTACGACGATCCTCGTCCCGAGCTGTGGCGGGGCCTGACGTTGATGAAGCTCGACCGCCCCCTTGAAGCGATCAGCGGCTACGCGGGGGCCATCCGGCGAGACCGCAACTACATGCTCGCCTACCTCAATCGGGGGCTGGCCTACCTGGCGACCGACGAGCCCGGCAAGGCCGAGCTCGACTTTGATCAGGCGATTCGCCACGAGCCCAAAGATGCTCGGGCCTGGTTTAACCGCGGCGTCGCACAGGCCCGCCAAGAGGCCTACGGCGAAGCGATCAAGTCGTATGAGCTGGCGCTTCGCATCGCCCCTGATTTCCGGGCAGCCCGCGTCAATCTTGAAGCGGTTCGCCGCTTGCAGGCCCAGCAGCGGATGGTGTCGTCGCAGCGGTGACGACGAGCACATCGACGTCGATCCGCCAGTGAAGGCCGAGTGGCTTTGCGATCGCGTCGAACAGCTCGTCGCGTGAGGCCTCGCGAACGTTCACACGGACGATCCGGTCGGCGGTGATGCCCGCGGTCTGCAGCGATGCGGCGTCGAGGCGGAGCGTGAGCCCGGTCTGGTTGCAGATCGCGGCGAGCAGCTGCTGCAGGGGAGCTGCCGCCTCGAGCGTGAACACCGACTCGCCTGCTGCTGCCATCGCATCGCGGGGTTGGGGCGGCGGAGGATTGAGCTGCGGCGGCCGCTGTGGTCTGGCCTGCGGATCCAGACGCACCACTTCAACGCCCGCCGGCCTGATGGCTGCCCGCAGGTCGTAGCTGGCGAGGAGCAGGTCAAGCTGGGCGGCCCGCGACATTGCAGGCAGCTCGAGGCCGCGGAGGTGATCGTGGGGAACAAGCTCGAGGCCACGCAGTGTGCCCCCGGCCGACTCCACGAGGTGTGTGATGACGTCACGAGGGGTGGCCGCGGCAGCCCAGCCTCCGGCCTGGCGACGGGCGAGCGCCTTCTGCCAGCGAGGTTCTGCCGCCTGGAGTTCGGCCGCGCGGATTTCTTCGGCAGCCTGCAGGGCGGCTCGACGTCCGGCGGGGGCCAGCCGCACGCTCTCGCGGAGCACGACAACCTCACTTCCGCTGCCTTTCCCGAGTCGTTCGAGCATGTCGGCAGGGCTGAGGCCATCGGCGGTGAGGGTGATCGGAGTGGTGGGATCAACCCGACTGTCGAGCACGACGGGGCGGCCGACGAGTGGCGGGAGGGCCTGGGCCACGCTGCCCAGCGGCACCCTTTGCCAGGTGCCCGCCACGGCGGCAGCCGCAGCGCGTGGGCCCGCTCCCATGCTCGCCGCCAGCAGGGCCAGCCAGGCGGCGGTCTGGAAGAACGGCGTTGCGGGGGCTGCCATGCGGTTCTCGGGCAGGGGGCCAATACCGGGTCATGTCGCTGGCAGCCGTGGGGCGTTGTGGAGGTTGACCACGCCGTGCTGCGGCCATCAGCATAGGCAGCGAACCGCTTCTGTGGGGAGGCATCTCTCCTCGCCTGCACGGGTGGTTGTCCGCCTCGGTATCCCTCAACTCCAAAGAAGGCCCGCATGGCTCAGGTGACCCCCTCCGTTGCGATCCTCGGTGGCGGTATCAATGGCGCCGCTTTGGCCCGCGAACTCGCGCTTTCCGGCGTGGATGTGGTGGTGGTCGAGGCAGGCGACGTCGCCTGCGGCGCCACCGCCTGGTCGACCAGGCTCGTGCACGGCGGCCTCCGCTACCTGGAGTATGGCGAGATCGATCTCGTCCGTGAGAGTCTCAGCGAACGTGAGCGGCTCGTGACGCTCGCGGCCCATCTCGTGGAGCCCCTCACCTTCGCCATTCCGCTGGAGCGACGGACGGGAGGCATGCTCGCTGCTGCGGCGCGGCTGCTGGGCGCGAGTCGACTCGCGCGATGGCTCGCCGGCGGCCGGTCGCGGGGGAGCTGGACGGTTGGTGTGGGGCTCACGCTCTACGACCTGCTCAGCGGCCGTCGCTGGCCCCGCCATCGGATGCACCGTGGAGGAGCCCCCGGCCTCCCGGAGGTGGATTCCCAGCGGTATCCCTGGGCGGCAACCTATGTCGATGCCCAGATGCTGTTTCCCGAGCGGTTCACGGTGGAACTGCTGCAAGACGCCCGTCTGATCGCGGCCGATCGCGGCTGCTCGTTTCGTGTGCTCACGCATCGCACTGTCACCGCCGACGGCGACGGCACGCTGCATGCGATCCCCAACGACATCGCGGAAGCCGCAGGAGAACGAGAGACGGTGGTCTGGCGGCCGGATGCGATCGTGAATGCCAGCGGCGCGTGGGTCGACCGCACACGAGCCTCGCTGCCGTGGGCGGAGGAGGGCCCGCAGCTGATCGGCGGCACCAAAGGGAGCCATCTGGTGCTCGATTCACCGGTGCTGCGGGCCCAGCTGCACGACAGCGGCGTGTATGCCGAGGCCGCCGACGGTCGTCCGATCTTTGTGCTTCCCTTTGGCGAGCGGCTTGTGCTCGTGGGCACAACCGACCTGCCGTATCGGGGCGATCCTGCTGATGCCGTGGCTTCCGAGGAGGAGGTCGCCTACCTGCTCGAGGCCTGCGGGCAGCTATTTCCGGCCGCGGCACCGCTGCGGGAGCATCTGCTGCTGCACTACTGCGGCGTGCGGCCGCTGCCCCATGCCGGTCAGGCCGCATCCCCGGCAGCGGTGACCCGGCGGCACCTGCTGGTGCGGCATGCAGCAACGGCAGTGCCGAGCTGGTCGATTGTGGGGGGGAAACTCACGACCTGCCGCAGCCTGGCAGAGTCGGCTGCCCGGGAGGTGCTCGCGGCCGTCGGCTGGCCTGTGCGAGAGACGTCGGTGTCACGGCCGTTGCCCGGCTTGGCTGGCGCGGAAGATGAGGCAGCGCGGCAGCGGCTCCGCGAGGATCTCCAGGCGGGCGGCCTCTCCCCGGCAGGGGCCTGCCGGGCGGTTCGGCTCTATGGGGGCGCGGCGCGTGGCCTGCTCGCTGGCGATCCGCAGGTGGCTCCGCTGGGGCCGTGTGGGCTGACGGCGGAAGCCGTGCGGCGGGCGGTTGAGCAGGAGTGGGCCCTGACCCTCGACGATGTCGTCTCGCGGCGTCTGATGCTCGGCTTCGATCCGGCCTTCGACCTGCCGACGCTGCGGGCGATCGCCGGCGTTCTGGCTGCGGCTGGCCTCCTCGCCGAGGATCAGCGCGAAGAGCAGGTTGCTCAGGTGGCCGAGGGGTTCAGACGCCGCCACGGGCGAGCGCTTCAGGAATCGACGGCCGCGGGCGAGCAGGACATCGCCGAAGCCTGAGGCCATGGCGGCTCGCGATCACCGCAGCATGGTGCCGCCGCCCGCGGCTCCTGGGTTTTCTGCCAGCCGCACACGCGAGGCGTAGGCCTGTGGGTTGGCGGCAAAGCGACTGCGGGTGTCGAGGGACGAGAAGAGATAGATCCGCCCCTGGTAGGTCACGCCGTAGCGACGCTGCCCGGGGATCTGGTTGCCACTCTCAAAGGCCAAGACGACATCGTCGCCGGAGAGTGCGGGAGCGTAGCGGTCGGGGTTTGTCAGGAATCGCTGCTGCTCTGTGGCACTGGCAAACAGGTAGGTGCGTCCGCGGTGCTGCACGCCCCACTGAGCGCGTCCTTCGGTCCAGGTGGCCTGCTCGGCAAGCGTGACCGGGCAGTAGCCATCGAGGCCCACGGGGTAGGGCGAGGGGGCCGTCACGGCATCGACCGCGGCGTCGGTGGCGTCTGGCGACTCCTCCTTGGGCATCATGAAGGTGAAGGGCTTCTGCAAGGTGGCCAGCCAGCTGTTCTTTTGCTTTGTGCTTCCCTCGTCCGCAGCCCTGTCGGTGGCCGTGGCGGCGCTGTCGACTTCCGGCGGGACCGTCGGGTACGGCGTCATGGTCTGAGTCGGTGGGGCGGCGGCGTAGCCAGCCTGCTGGCCTGCTGGCGGTGTCTGTGGGTAGGGCGAATAGCCCTGCTGAGGCATCGCTGGCTGAGACGCGGCGGCCGGTGGCTGGAAGGGTGCAAATGTGCCTTCCTGCGAGGGCTGCAGCACCGGCTGGGCTGGGGCGGCAGGCGGCTGGGCGTTGGCAAGCCATGGCGGCTGCTGGTGCGAAGCAGGGCTTGGAGGACCAGGCTCGATGCTGGATCGCATGGGCGGTTGCTGGGGGGCGGCGGCAGGAGAGCTGCCGCTGCTACCAAACGCAGAGACCGGCCGCTGTGCATACCGTGAGCCACGCTCGTCGTAGCGACCGAGCGGTGCTCCTTGAGGGGGCATCGATGCGGCTGCAGGTGGCTGCATGGCGGCAGCGGCCGGAGCCGGCTGCGCGGCAAGCTGAGGTTCGTTGGTCGGAGCACGGGACCCGATCGTCGTCGCCGGAGCCACGGCTGTGTTGGTCGACTCGTGGAGTGCACGGGCTGCCTGCGCCACGAACGTGGCGGCGGTCGGAGGAACGTCAAACGTCGTGAGCAGCTGATCGTTGCCATCGAGGACGCACGCCGAAGGGATGTGGGAGATTCCCAGGCGGCGGGCGAGGGCAGGGTCGGCGTCGACGTCCACGAGCACCGGTTCGTAGCATGCGGTGACCAAGGCCGCTGCTTCCTGGTTGGCCCACAGCCTGCTGTCGAGGTGTTGGCAGGCTTCGCACCAGCTGGCCGTAAACACCACGAGCACAGGCCGCTGGCTCGCTTGGCTGGCCACTTGAGCCGAGGCATACGACTCATGCCAGGCCACCCCGGCGAAGACGCTGGAGGGAGTGAGGGCCATGGCGATGCAGCCCAGAGCAACACCGAGGAGGGAGACGCGACGGGTGGGGTGGTGTGCGGCGATCATGAGGAACGTCCTCGCTCTTCTTCCTGCGTCTGCGTGCGATTCAACTGAAACGAGACCGCTGGCGTTGAACGCGAGCGGCCGCCTTCTTGGGGTATCGGCTGAAACGGTTGTTCGAGTTGCATCGAAAATTCACCTGCCCGTCGCGGCCGGCGGGGAAAAGGGTTCGCAGGAAGGGGGCGGCCACGCAGCGAAACGCCAAGGAAACGCCGAAAAACGGACGACTTGACAGCCTGGAGAGCGGTGCAGATACTTCAGGAGTTCGGTGACAGCGTTTTTCGTGCTGTCTTGTCGCACTCTCGGGGTGTTTGACCAGTTCTGGGTTCGCCACAGCGGATGGGTTTCTGTCCTGTCGGCGGTTTCTCTCAGAGCGTTGGTGTTCCGATGTGTGATGGGGCGTTGAGCCCCGCGGGGGTCGATTCAGCGGCTTTCCGTATCAAAGAGGACTGCCTGCGAGACACCTGCGAGCTTCCCAGGATGGGAAAGCCACCATGTGTTGGGGTTGTATGTGGGAGCGACTCATGGCCGGGATGGCCGCGAAGGGTTGTCATCCATCTCACCTGATTTCCTTGAAAGTGCTTGGTTTCCATCGCTCGGCATTCCGCGTGTGACGCAGGGAGCCAGTGAGCTGAAGGTGAATGAACCCCCACGGCCACGGTCGTGGGTTTCCGCGGCGGAGAACATCTGCCGATTTTCAACGGTCTCCGGTCTGTGTTTTTCGGTCGGTCCGCGTTGCGGTCGACGTGCATCGTGACCGGGTGTTTTCTCGAAGAGGACGTTTTTCTTTCATGGCGAAACGGAGACGAGCCCGTTCGCAGGGCAGGCCTGGTGGCCAAGAAGGCGGCGGAAACGGCGGCGGCGGCGGCGGGAGTGGCGGCGGAGGCGGTGGACGCCGTCGCGGCAGATACCGGCGACGTGGCGGTGGCGGCGGTGGCGGAGGCGACCGGCCGGTGCCCGATGATCCAGCGATGCCGCCGCCCGAGGAAGAGCCAGTCAACGAGAACGGTGAGCCGATTCCACTGGAGCCGGGCGAGGGCGTCTTGGAGATGCACCCCAACGGCTACGGCTTTCTGAGGAATCCGTCGCACAACCTGCAGCGTGAGCGGACCGACCCCTTCGTGCCGGGCACGATGGTTGAGCGGTATGCCCTCCGCGAAGGCGTGTACATGAAGGCCATGGTGCAGCCAGGCCGCCGCCAGCAGGGCCCACGGGTCCGCGAAGTGCTCGAGGTGGAGGGCTTGCCGCCCGACGAATACTCGAGCGTCAAGGCGTTCGACACGCTGACGCCGATCAATCCAGAGACATGGCTCCGCTTGGAGACTGGACAGCAGCCGATCACCACCCGCGTCATGGATCTGCTCACTCCGCTGGGCAAGGGGCAGCGTGCCCTGATCGTGGCTCCTCCACGATCTGGCAAGACCGTCATGCTCCAGCAGATTTCGCAGGCGGTCTCGGAGAATCATCCCGAGGTCTCGCTGGTGATGCTGCTGGTTGACGAGCGGCCCGAAGAAGTCACCGACATGCGACGCAGCGTGAAGGGTGAAGTGCTGGCCAGCAGTCTCGATTGCGACGTGGAAAGCCACGTGCGGCTTTCGCAGCTGGTGATCGAGCGGTGCAAGCGAATGGCCGAGGCGGGGAAAGACGTCTTCCTGCTGATGGACTCCATCACGCGAATGGCGCGTGCGTTCAACAAGTGGGTCGGCAACACCGGCCGCACGATGAGCGGCGGCGTCGATATCAAGGCGCTCGACATTCCCAAGAAGCTCTTTGCGACCGCCCGCGTGTTTGAAGAGGGCGGCTCCCTGACGATCGTGGCGACTGCCCTGATCGACACCGGCAGCCGCATGGACGAGCTGATCTTTCAGGAGTTCAAAGGCACCGGCAACATGGAACTGGTGCTCGACCGCAAGCTTGCGGATCGTCGGGTCTGGCCGGCGATCGATATCTCGCAGTCGGGCACTCGCCGTGAGGAGAAGCTGCTCGACCCCAACACACTGCATGCAGTGAACGTGTTGCGGCGAACGCTTTCGACGATGCACCATGTCGATGCGATGGAGCAGCTCACCAAGCAGCTTGGCAAGTTTAAGAGCAACCGTGAGTTCATCACGCTGATTGCCAACTCACGCGACGACTGACCAGCTTTCGTGCAGAGGCGGCTGTCATCACGAGGATGGCAGCTGCCGGCTGCGGCTGCGGGCTTGGCAGGTGAGTCGCTCAAGCCAGTAGGCGTATTGCGGATCGCCGCAGCGAAAGGCAAACACGGCATCCGGAAGCCGATCTTTCCCCGTGCCCGCAGAGTGAACCCGAACCACCACGGCACCATCGCTCCGCTGTTCAAGCGAGAGCCGGTCGTCGGGAATCGCTGCCGATTCGTGTAGTGGCTCCATCGAAACGGAATCACCAGTGAGGACGCGGGTTCTGGGGAGGCGCACAGGGCCGACGAACCACGCTCGGGCGGGACGGTTGCCCCGGAGTATGCCAGGAATCCTCACACGATGCCAACGACCGCGGCTGCCGCAACGTGTCGACGAGGCCTGCCGCGTGCTCCGAGTGGCCGGCTCTTCCGGTTGTGCTGAGGCGTCTGGACGGGAAGTGGCCTCGGCCTCGGCCGAGTTTTGACACTTGAAAAAATGTGGCCCTATACTGAGGGGCAACGCCGTGCGGTCGGTTTTCTCCGGATGTCGCCGCGTTTGATGTGGCGTTTTACGATCGCGATGGAGCGGAGAACTGACGGCATGACGCACTTCGCGTCCTTAGCAGACGACTTCTACGTCAACATGAATCTGATGACGGAGATGGAGCTGCCAGGGCAGCGGGATACCATCCTGCACTTCTTTGAATGTCTGCAGAAGCATTATCCCACGATGCGGAAGTTCTACTGCCGCGACAAACGCGACTTCGTGCTGGAGGAAGACAAAGACAACGGTCGCTACCGCTGGTCTGCCGTGGAGACCCGCCGGCTCTCCTCCGGCGTGGTGAATCCGCCTTCTCTTGAGGCGGCGATGAAGCAGCATCGGATGGTGCTGGATCTTGCGCCACCGCTGCTGTCGGTGAGTCCGCTCGACTGCGAGGCGCTCGATCTACTCTTTGGCTTCGACTTCGCCTATCGAGGCAACCACAACGCGCTGTTGGCAGAGGCCTTGGGGGTGGGGCCGTCGCTCGACGCCGTCGGGGAAATTCCCGGCACTCGGGTGATCAACTACGAGCCGTCGCTGACACTTGCGATGGACGAGGAGTGTCGCACGCAGGTCCGCATCAGCACTGAAACCCGCACCAATGCCTTCCAGGTGCGGACGGGCGACTACGGCGAAGACCAGCTCAGCGTGTATGTGACCGCCCG
>CALCGM010000040.1 GCA_937900985.1 uncultured Planctomycetaceae bacterium
TCAGACAGGCGAGCGTCAGCTGCCAGCTGATCAGCCAGGCGCCGCCAAGGCAGGCGAGAATCTTCAGCGGTTCGGTGACAGCTCCGCCGTACACGCTGGTGATGCCGCCAGCGAGCATATCGGTGGTGTGCGTGACCTGGGCCATGAAGCCGGCAGAGCCCCGGGTCATGAACTGCGAGCGGTCGAGCTCCAAGGCTTTGTCGAAGATTTTCAGCCGAATGTTGCGGCTGATGTTCATAGCCACCCAGCCGACGAGCATAGCGCTGGAAAGGAGAAACACGTGCTTCAAGAAGGTGCTGAAGACGACAAACCCGACCACCAGAAGCACCGTCTGAAACGGATCGCTCGGTAGCCATGCCTCAAGCCATGGCTTGAGCTTCTCCGCGGCCATGGCAGTGGCCCGCTCAGCCTGAAGCTCGAGCGAGAGCCGATCGATTTCCGCCTGGGCCGTCACACGGGCAGCTTCGTTGAGCACCCCATCGGCCAGCTGCTGTTTCAGTTCGGCGGCGCGGGCATCGCCGCTCTCGATGGTGATGTGGGCCGTCTCCAGCCGCTTCTCGTTCCAGTTTTGCAGCGACTCGCCGTTGAGGGTGACCTCGATGATCGGGAAGAGGGCCGCGATGTTCGCTCCCCAGAGTGCCGCCACGCCAGCGGAGCACAAAAAGGCCGCCATCAGGATCGGCCAATACTTCGATGCATCCCGAAGGGCTCGTGCCAGGGCACCGATACCAGAACTCTTCTTGGCACCGGGAGTTTGGGAAAGCATGGTAGGTGCGGCGACGTCGGTCATGCCTCTGGTGAGCCTCAAATGGTGCGAGAGGAAGATGGGGAGGCGAGACGGTAGAGGCAAACACTCTTCCGAATCAAGGGCGAAACGCCTGCAGCACAGGCCTGCCGGGCAGTCGCCCACCTCTGCCAGAGGGTATCGGCACCTTTCGGCGGCCACCCCACGGGCCCGCCGCGAGAACTGCCTGCAAAAACCAGGATTCTTGCGAATACCGGGAACACTACGGGCCGCTGGCGAGCGGCAAAAACCACACAGCAGGGGCAGAAAACGGCCGCCGCGGAAAGCCGCGCAAACCAGGCAAACTCACGCTCGGACTGGCCCGGCCGTTCAGCCCCCGCGGCGGTGCCCGAGGCGGATCTCGGCGGCCACCAGGGTGTTGGCCAGCAGCATCGCGACCGTCAGCGGGCCAACCCCGCCGGGCACCGGCGAGATCCAGCTGGCAACGGCTCGCACGGCTGCGAAGTCGACGTCGCCAACAAGCCGGCCCTTGCCGGTTGCCGAATCGACCACGCGGTTGATACCCACGTCAACGACCGCTGCCCCTGGCTTGACCATCTCCGCAGTGATCAGCTCCGGCCGCCCGACCGCCGCGATGAGGATGTCGGCGGAGCGGGTGATCTCAGCCAGGTCAGCCGACCGGGAGTGGCAGATCGTGACCGTGGCGTCGCCGCCGGTGCCACGGGCGGCCAGCAGCAGGGCCAGCGGCTTGCCCACGATGTCGCTGCGGCCGACGATCACAGCGTGCTTCCCGGCGGTTTCGATGCCCGCATCGATCAGCATCCGCTGCACACCCGCGGCGGTGCACGGCACAAACCGAGGCCGCCCCTGAGAGAGCAGGCCAGAGTTCTCTGGATGAAACCCGTCGACGTCCCGATCGGGCGGCACGGCGTCGAGCACCGCCCGCTCGTCGACCTGGTCTGGAAGAGGGAGCTGCACCAGGATGCCATCCGCCGGGCCGTGCTCCTCCGCAGCGATCCGACGAATCAGGTCGACCAGTTCGGCCGTCACCACACTGTCGTCAACCCGCACCACCTCGGAATCAATACCGACCCGAGCCGCCGCCTGCTGCTTGCTCTTCACGTAGGAGGCACTTGCCGCCACGTCGCCCACGAGCACAACAACCAGCCGGGGGCGACGCTTGCAGACTTCCACAAACGTTTCCACTTCGGCGGTGAGGCTCGCCTCGATGCGGCTGGCGAGAGCCTTGCCATCGAGGAGGGCGGCCGGAGGGCGAGGGGCTTCGGCTGGATGCGTCATCGGCTCGCCCAGGCTTTCCACTGCTGCTCCAGATTGTCGCCGTCGATGTCCCCGCCATGAAACACCAAGCGGTAGCGCAGCGTCAGGTCCTCACCGGCCGGCAGCGTGTAGCCTCCCGGCTCACTGGCATCCTCGTCGAAGTGTTTGACACCGAAGGGATTCGCGGTGAACAGGCCGTAGTCGCGGGCATGCCAGCGGGTGGGATGCCGCAGATTCTCGGGATGGTCAAACAGGGCAATGCCCGCTGGAACCCCCTCGATCTCACCGTAGTAGTCGACCCAGCGAGCTCGCTTGCCCCAGGCTT
This sequence comes from uncultured Planctomycetaceae bacterium, assembly GCA_937900985.1. Classification (GTDB taxonomy): domain Bacteria; phylum Planctomycetota; class Planctomycetia; order Pirellulales; family UBA1268; genus M30B53. The sequence goes on from CALCGM010000040.1 coordinate 2,349, forward strand.
CCCCGTCGACGAGGCCTTCCGAGGTACGGATGTGGCCGGCGGCGCCCTCGGATCCAGAGCCGTCTTTGAGCTGGAGTGGCGTGCGGACGCGGATCGCCATCGTGCCTTCCTTGGTGTCGCCGAAGTGCACCTCGCCCTCGCTGGCGTGGAGCGTGACCTCCACGTCGATCGTCCGCTGCGATTCATCGCCGGCAAACACGAACCGCCGGGTGTCTGTGAGCACGACGCTTCCGTCCGCAGCTGTCCAGGCGTTTTCGGTGACGATCACGCCATCCTCGCAGACCGGCATCGCCTGCTGCACAATCCGCGGGCTGCGGCCCTGCTCGTCGGGGCGATGGGCCCAGAAGTCAACCTCATTGACCTCGTCGTGCGTGAACCAGAGCGACTCATGATGCACATGGTCTGTGGCCTCACCGGCAACACCTTTTTCCACCGGATACGACCGGGTCATCGGCACCCCGCCGGGCCCCATCACCGGGTAGAGAATCGGCTTGGCGTAGCCGGTAAAGCGGTACGACGTAAACGGCTTGCCGTCGAGCAGCACATCAACTCGATCGTCGTGCTTGGTGAAGGTCGTCTCGGCAGCAGCCCAACTGCCTACCAGCCCACCGACCGCTACCACGATTCCGCACACCGCTGCCTGTGCCCATCTCGACATGCTCAGCCCTCCCCTGTGATTCTCAACCCCGCCAAGGGAGCGGTCTCACTGACCGCCCTCGTCGTCACTTTCGTCGTCGACGTCGCCGTCACCCTCGACCACCATCGGCGCCACCGGTGACGACTGCTCGAGCGTAAACTGCATGCGAAGCTGGTGCAGGATTTCTTCAAACAGCTTCGACTCTTCCTGCGTGCGGTTGCCCGCGGTCTTCACCTCGAGCATCGCGATCGTGTCGATGAAGTGCCGGGCGCTGGGCATGTTGCGGATCGGCTTGCCCGTGATCGGATTGGGCACGCGGCCGAGGGCCATCAGGGCCTGCGTGAACAGGGTTTGCACGTGAAAATCGAGCGTTGCCGGCGGCGTTTCACCGGCGGCAGCAGCCATCTTTTCGACCAGCTCTTCCGGAGACAGTTCGGCATCGTCAGTCATTCCTCAGCTCCTCTCACAAGGTGGCTCACGCTTCGGCAACCCAGGCGCTGCCGGCATGACGCTCGACAGCCGCCGAAACAAGGCCGGCAAACAGGGGGTGGGCGGCGGTGGGCTTGCTCTTAAACTCCGGGTGGAACTGCACCGCCACAAACCAGGGATGATCCGCAAGCTCGACGATTTCCACCAGCGAGCCATCGGGATTGGTGCCCGCGATGACAAGCCCCGCAGCCTCAAGCCGCTCGCGGTAGCTGCTGTTGAACTCGTAGCGGTGCCGGTGTCGTTCGGAGATCTCCCGGCTGTGGTAGGCCTCCTCGCTGCGGGTGCCCTCAGCCAGCACCGCGGGCTGGGCACCCAGCCGCATCGTGCCGCCCTTGTCGGTGACATCCTTCTGCTCCTCAAGCAGGCAGATCACCGGATGGGGTGAAGACCGATCAAACTCGGTTGAATGCGCTTGCTCAAGGCCGGCCACATTCCGAGCAAAGTCGATCACCGCACACTGCATTCCCAGGCAGATTCCCAGAAACGGCAGGCCGC
>CALCGM010000041.1 GCA_937900985.1 uncultured Planctomycetaceae bacterium
TTGGTGAGCGGACCAACGTGACCGGCTCACGGGCCTTCGCCCGGCTGATCCGCGAGGAGCGGTATGAGGAAGCCGTCGGCATCGCCCGGCAGCAGGTCGAAGGTGGAGCCAACCTGATCGACGTCAACGTCGACGAGGGCATGCTCGACGGCCCAGCGGTGATGACCAAGTTTCTCACGCTGCTCTCCAGCGAGCCGGAAGTCTCCCGCGTGCCGATCATGGTCGACAGCTCCAACTTCGCCGTGCTCGAAGCGGGGCTGAAATGCCTGCAGGGCAAGGGGGTGGTCAACTCGATCAGCCTCAAGGAGGGCGAGGAGGAGTTTCTCCGGCAGGCCCGCGTGGCCAGGCGGTATGGGGCGGCAGTCGTGGTGATGGCCTTCGACGAAACCGGCCAGGCGGTGGAAACAGACCGCAAAGTCGCCATCTGTAAGCGTGCCTACACGCTGCTCACCGAGCAGGCCGGCTTCCCTCCCGACGACATCATCTTCGATCCCAACATCCTCACCGTGGCGACGGGCATGGAAGAACATGCCAACTACGCGATCAACTTCATCGAGGCGGTGCGGCAGATCAAGGAAGCGATGCCGCGGGCCCGGGTCTCGGGCGGCGTCAGCAACATCTCTTTCTCCTTCCGCGGCAACGACGTCGTGCGCGAGGCGATGCACGCAGCCTTCCTCTACCACGCGATCCGTGCCGGCATGGACATGGGGATCGTGAACGCTGGGCAGCTTGCGGTCTATCAGGAGATCGAGCCAGACCTGAAAGAGCGGATCGAGGACGTGCTCTTCAACCGCCGCGAGGATGCCACCGAACGGCTGATTGAGCTGGCCGAGAAGGTGAAGGGAACCGACGCCGGCGACAAGGCGAAGACCGATGCCTGGCGGAGCAGTTCGGTGGAAGACCGTCTCTGTCATTCGCTCGTCAAGGGAATCGTCGACTACATCGAAACCGACGTCGAAGAAGCGCGGCAGGCCTATGATGCCAGCCTGGAGATCATCGAGGGCCCCCTGATGCGGGGCATGCAGGTCGTCGGCGATCTGTTTGGTGAGGGCAAGATGTTCCTCCCGCAGGTCGTCAAGAGCGCCCGCGTGATGAAGCGGGCGGTGGCCTATCTGCTGCCCTTCATGGAGGAGGAGCGGAAGGCTGCTGGCACCGAACAGACCTCCCGGGGCCGCGTGCTGATGGCCACAGTCAAAGGCGACGTGCACGACATCGGCAAGAACATCGTGGGCGTGGTGCTCGGCTGCAACGGCTACGAGGTGATCGACATGGGGGTGATGATCCCCACGGCCGACATCGTCTCCAAGGCGGTGGAGGAGAAGGTCGACGTGGTTGGCCTCAGCGGCCTGATCACGCCGAGCCTTGAAGAGATGGTGCACGTGGCTGAGGAGTTTGAACGGGAAAAGCTCAGCATCCCGATCATGATCGGCGGGGCGACCACGTCGGCCCGCCACACCGCAGTGAAGATTGCTCCCAAGTATTCCGGCGACATCGTGCATGTGCTCGATGCCTCGCGGGCAGCAGGCGTCGTCGAAAAGCTGATCAACCCAGAGTCGCGAGAGGCGTTTGTCCGCAAGAACCGGGAAGAGCAGGCGAAGGCGGTGGAGGCGTTTTCCCGCCGCCAGCAGACCAGCCTCGTGCCCTATGCGGTCGCCTGTGAGAAGAAGTGGTCTGTCGACTGGGCGACCACTCCAATCGACACGCCTGAGTTTCTTGGCCTGCGGCCACTCGGCGAGGTGCCGCTGGAGTCGCTCGTTCCCTACATCGACTGGTCGCCATTTTTCATGGCCTGGGAGCTGAAGGGGAAGTATCCCAAGATCTTCGAGGATCAGATCGTGGGCGAAGAGGCGAAGCGCCTCTACGACGACGCCCGCCGCATGCTCGATGAGATCATTGCCGAGAAGACGCTCACCGCCCGCGGTGTGTATGGCTTCTTCCCAGCCAATGCGAGCGGTGACGACATCGTGCTCTTCACCGACGACTCGCGGCAGGCCGAAGTGGGCCGGATCCACACGCTTCGCCAGCAGTGGGAGCGGCGAGGCCAAGACACGTTCTGTGCCCTGGCCGACTTCATTGCACCGATCGAGAGCGGCCGCAAGGACTACATCGGGGGCTTTGCGGTGACCACCGGCCACGGCTGCAATGAGCTCTGCCAGAAGTACGATGCGACCCACGACGACTATTCGTCGATCCTGGCCAAGGCGCTCGCTGACCGGCTGGCGGAGGCCTTCGCGGAGTGGCTGCACGAGCGGGTTCGCAAAGAGTGGGGCTATGGCCGCGATGAGAGTCTGTCGGCTGAAGACCTCATCGAAGAGCGGTATCGCGGCATCCGCCCGGCCCCTGGCTATCCTGCCTGCCCAGACCACACCGAGAAGCGAAACCTGTTTACCTGGCTTGATGCGGGCACCCACGCCGGGATGGAGCTGACGGAGAGCTGCGCAATGACGCCGGCAGCGAGCGTCAGCGGCCTCTACCTGGCGCATCCGGAGAGTCGCTACTTTGCGGTCGACCGCGTGACCCGCGATCAGGTTGAGTCGTACGCCGCCCGCAAGGGCATGACGATTGCCGAGATCGAGAAGTGGCTGGCCCCCAACCTCGGCTACGAACCCGGGCAGGCCTGAACGCTTCGCTGCGCATGGAAAAAGTCATCCATGGCCTTTTCCCCACTCAAGCGACGCCCCCAAAAGCCGAGGTTTGGAGGGGCGACGGTCGCCGCATCCTGCGGCGGCAGGCTTGTTCCACAGTCTGAGAGCCTGCCGAGCTCAGGGGAGGCATACCGGTTGGACCGGTTGGAGGAGCGGCTCGCATGCTGTGGCCGGGGCGGGGCCGATACTCCTGATGGAGGATCTCCCCATGGCCAAGAAACCTGCCGATGCGTCGGAGACAGCCTCGAAACCGGCCCGCCGTGGTCCTCGCCGCATCGTGCTTGACGAGGCCGTGCCACTTGCTGGCGTGGCCGCGATGCCGCTGCTCGTCGATGGGTTCCTCGACCACATCCGCCACGAACGGGCGCTCTCAGCCAACACGCTCGAGGCCTACCGCCGAGACCTGGCCGACTTCACCGGCTGGCTCGAGGGCCGCGACTGCACGACGCTCACGGCCAGCGACCTCGGCGACTACCTCGCCTGGCTGCATGGGCGGGGGCTCGCCCGCGGCAGCGTCAACCGGCATGCCGCCAGCCTGCGAACCTTCTACCGCTACCTGCAGCTGGAGGGCTGGCTCATCGAGAGCCCCGCCGATCTCGTCGGCAGCGGCCGCCCCGACTTTCGCGTGCCAGGCAGCCTGAGCGTGTCGCAGGTGGATCGCCTGCTCGACGCCCCCGATCCCTCCACGCACGCGGGGCTGCGAGACCGGGCCCTGCTTGAGGTGCTCTATGCCAGCGGCTGCCGGGCGAGCGAGGTGTCGGGGCTGAAGCTTGCCGACACCCATCTCGACGAGGGCTTCTGCACCTGCCTGGGCAAGGGCGGCAAGGAACGGATGGTGCCGCTCGGCCGCCGGGCCAAGGAGGCGATTCACGCCTGGTGCCGCTCGGCCAGGCCCACGTTTGCGGCGCGGGCCGAGGGACCGGTGGGCTGGCTCCTGCTCTCCTCCCGCGGAAACCGGCTCTCACGAATCCGCATCTGGGAGATCGTGCGGGCCGCCGCTGCCGAAGCCGGCCTGCCTGACGACATCCATCCCCACGTGCTCCGGCACAGCTTCGCCACCCACTTAGTCAGCGGCGGCACCGACCTCCGGCACGTGCAGGAGATGCTCGGCCACGCCAGCATCGCCACCACCCAGCGCTACACCCACGTCGACGCCGACCGCCTCCGCAGCATCCACGCCCGCTTCCACCCCCGCCGCTGACGACCCGCGTCCCCGGCCGCAGACCGCCCGCGGATGGTGAGGAGACCGCCCGCGGATGGTCCAAGCCCGGCAGGCGGCAAAAGTCTCGTCGCAGGGCCAGGAGAGGCCCAAACGCTCCTCGA
>CALCGM010000042.1 GCA_937900985.1 uncultured Planctomycetaceae bacterium
AGCAGAACGGGGCCGCCAACGCAGCGATGTGGATGCCGCCGATCCAGCCCAGGACCGGCCAGTCGATGTCCGACCAGCCGCCCCGCATCAGCTCCTTCGCACCGTCGCGACGAGGCTCGGCAGCTCCCTTCGGCACGATCATCGCGTCGAGATGGCCACCCGGCCGATCGTCAATGACGGCAACCGCTTCCCCATTGGCGACGAGGCCCTCGGTCATCGCGTCGTCATGGTCTGTCGCGTCTGCTGACCGGGAGGCTGGCTCCAGGATCGTGTTTGGTGTCATGCGATGAACCTCGAAAGGAGACTTCTCTCGCCGCTGGGCTTCTGTGCCGCTACGGCCTTTCCACTACTGTGCACGATCGCGCCAGATTTGCCATCCGCGGAGCGTCATATCTCCGTCGGGCGAATGTCAAAAAACCGTCAAAAACGTCCGCCGGCCGCTTCAGTGGCAATCGGCAGGCGAGAAAGCACCTCCAGCGCCCGCGGAGACGCCGGAATCGTTGCCGGCACCATGCCTGTGGCGGTCGGCGCGAAGAGCCAGGCAAACCGCTCGAAAGGGATCCGTTCGCCGGCGGCATCGAGGAGCGACTGCCCCCCCAGGGCCACGAGGGTTGCCCCCCCGAGGCCAGCCGCCTCCACCACCACCCCCGACCGATCGATCCCCACGGCCATCGCAGCCTCATCAAAGGGAAAGGCCGGCCCGGCGAGCCAGTCTGCCCCAGCCGACTGCAGACCACTCGCGGGCCCGAGGCGACACCCAAGAACGGTCACCATCCGCTCCAGCAGCCCTCGACCGAGCGTGCCTTCCTCCGCCGACAGCAGAAACCGGGCCCCGGTGATGCGACCATCGATCACCGACAGGCTCTCGATCCGCAGCACGCCATCACCGCGGGCAACCTGACCAGCCACGCCAGCGAGCCCCGCCAGATCGACACCGGTCACCACGCCATCGCCACTGCCGCTCCAGTGCGGTGAATCGCCCACCGCATCGCCCTCTGCCACGGTGGCCCTGAGCCTGCCTCGCATGGTGGCCGCCGAGCCAAATCGCGGCATCCAGCCGGTCGCTGCGGCCACCAGCTCGGCGGGCAGCCCCCGCTCGCAGATCAGTTCTGCCTCAACCTGCAGTCCGTCCGACGACCGAATCGCACGCAGCCGGAGCTCGTCGTCGTCGGCTGGCTCACGACGGATCCGGATGGCCCGGCCCGCCTCCACCACCACCAGCTCAATGCGAAAGCCACCGAGCGGCCGTTCTCCATCAGCAGCCTGCCACACCAGCTCGTCAACGCGGACCACGCCACCACGGGGATAGCGGACAGGCTCCATCAGCCAGCGGCGAGAGGCGGCCGCAAAACGCACGACAGCGAAGCGATCGAGCGAGAGCCTGGGGAGCCGCAGCACGGTGCCTTCGGCCCGCTCCTCCACCTCCGCCACAGCGACAGCGGCAACCCGTCGCCGGCTGGCATCCTCAAGCACCAGGTCATGCAGCCGCATCACCGCAGGCCGCAGGCGTTCGACACGTTCGACGGTGACAGCCAGCCCGACCGACCGCGACCAGGCGGCGAGCAAGGGATCCAGGGCCGCCGAGCTGTGGCGATACACCGCCCATCCCGCAAGCCCCAGGGTGGGGAGCAGGCAGCCAAGCACGAAGAGAGTTCGCACCAGCCGTATGCGGGCGGCCGATCGCTCGACGAACATCCCTGTTCTCCGGGCCTCACTCAGTCTTACGGTCGCGTCGGCTCCAGCTCCCGAGCGAGCGGAAGCCTGCCGTTGCGGCCAAAGCTAGCGCTGGCGAGCAAGCGTGTGAAACTGCTCAAACCGTGCTTGCATCTCTTCCACGCTGTCGCCACCAAACTTCTCGACAAGGGCGGCCGCCACCTCAAAGGCAACCACATTCTCCACGATCACGCTGCAGGCAGACACCGCACAGACATCGCTCCGCTCGTAGGCCGCCGACTCCGGCTGCTTTGTCGCGAGATTGATCGAGCCGAGCGGCTTCCGCAGGGTGGCAATCGGCTTCATCGCCGCCCGCAACACGAGCGGCTGGCCGTTGGTCATCCCCGCTTCGAGGCCGCCAGCGTTGTTGGTCGGCCGCACAAATCCCAGCTGCGGCGTGTTGCGGAGGCTCTCGTCGTAGCCGATTTCATCATGCACCTCAGAGCCGCGGCGGCGGGCGGTCTCAAAGCCCATGCCGATCTCAACGCCCTTGATCGCCTGGATGCTCATCACCGCCTGGGCCAGCCGGCCGTCGAGTTTGCGATCCCACTGAATGTGGCTGCCCAGCCCGACAGGCAGGCCCGTGACCTGGGCTTCGACAATCCCGCCGACCGTGTCGCCTTCCTTGCCGATGCGGTCGATCATCTCGGTCACCTCGGGATCCCGCTCGGGATGCAGCGAGTAGATGGCGCTTGTGTCACGGAGGGAGCGAAGCTCCGCGAGCGAGCCCTCGCGGCCGCCAAACTCGAGGTCGCCGAGCGACACCACCCAGCCCGCCACGTCGATGCCAAACACAGCCAGCAGCTGCCGGGCGAGGGCTCCGGCGGCGACGCGGGCCGCCGTTTCTCGGGCGCTCGCACGCTCGAGCACGCTCCGCACGCTCCCGAGGTGTTTGACCGCGCCGGCAAGATCTGCGTGCCCAGGCCGGGGGCGGTCGACATCCTCAAGCCGCTCGAGCTTGGCATCGCGGTTGATCACCTCAAGCGCCAGCGGGCTGCCGAGGGTCACCCCCCGCCACAGCCCCGAGAGAAACGTCGCGCTGTCGGTTTCGATCCGCTGCCGGCCACCGCGGCCATACCCACCCTGACGGCGGACAAGCTCGTGGTCGAGAGCTGCCTGATCGACCGTCAGGCCTGCAGGAAAGCCATCGATCAGGGCCACGAGAGCCGGTCCGTGCGATTCGCCAGCAGTGAGATAACGGAGCATGGAACTCTTAAAAAGAAGGCCGGGAAGCGAAAACCAGAGTTTAGTTGGCCGCCGTCGCTGCCCCTAGAGCAGCTCCGCATGGGCCTTCAGTCGAGCGGGCCGCCGGTGAGGAGCCGGAAGGCCTCGAGGTATTTGCGGCGGGTTTCGGCAACGATGTCGTCGGGGAGGGCCGGCGGCGGGCTGGCCTTGTCCCAGTCGGTCTGCTCGAGCCAGTCCCGCACAAACTGCTTGTCGAAGGAGCCAGGCACAGCCCCGTGACCAGCCTCTGCCGCCGGCCAAAACCGGGAACTGTCGGGCGTGAGCACCTCGTCGACGAGCAGAAGACCGCCATCGTCGGTCTGGCCCCATTCAAACTTTGTGTCGGCCAGCACGATCCCCCGCTCTGCGGCGTAGGCGGCAGCTCGGTGGTAGATGTCGAGGCTGCGAGCCCGCAGCGTGTCGGCGAGGGGGCCGATGGCTTCCGCCATCACGGAAAAAGGCACGTTCTCGTCGTGGCCGGAGGTGGCCTTGGTGGCCGGTGTGAAAATCGGCTCTGGCAGACGGTCGCCCGGCCGCAATCCCGGCGGCAGAGGAATGCCGCAGACCGTACCGGCATCGCGATACTCTTTCAGCCCGGAGCCGGCGAGCCAGCCCCGCACGACACACTCAAAAGGCACCACGCGGGCCTTGCGGACCAGCATCGAACGGCCGGCAAGCGGAGCAGGATCAACGCCCGCCGGCAGCCCCATCGCCGTCACGTCGGTGGTGATCAGATGGTGGTCAACGCCGAGCCAGTCGAACCAAAACGACGAAATCGCCGTGAGCACGCGGCCCTTGTCGGGGATCGGCGTGGGCAGAATCCAGTCGAAGGCACTGATCCGGTCGGTGCTCACGATGAGCATCCGCTCGCCCAGGTCGTAGCAGTCGCGAACTTTGCCGCGATGCACCGGGCCGAGGCCCAGGTTGGTCTCAAGAAGTGGTGTGGAAGGCGTCATGGGAGGAGTTGTAGCAAAAGAAGTCAGCAGAAATCCCGCGACTGACGGGGCAGGGCAGGGGCCATTGCCACCGTGCCATCGAGGCGTGTGGCGAGCACGTGCACGATCGTGCCTCGCCGCTGGATCCGCCCCTCCACCACAACCACCGACGCACGCCTGGCCTGCACATCGGCAGCCTGCCAAACCGGTGGACGAACGACCACGTTGGCACTCCCCGTTTCATCCTCAATCGTGAGAAACACAATCCCTTTGGCCGTCGCTGGCCGCTGCCTGGAGAGCACGATGCCAGCCACCCGCACCCGCCGCCCCTCAGGAAGCCGCGCTGCGCTGGCTGCGGTGACCACTCCGTTTTCTGCCAACGAACTCCGCATGAAATGCACCGGATGGGCCTCGAGCGAGAGCCCCGCTGTACGGTAGTCGGCCAGCACCCGCTCGCATCGCGTCATCGGCTGGAGGCCGGCTGCGGGCGAGTCCTGGAGCACGTCGTGCTCCTGAGCCGTCGGAGCTTTCGGGCGGGGCTGCTCAAACAGCGGGAGGCTTCCTGGGCGGTCGAGCCCATCCATCGCCTCCCAGACCGCCCGGCGGCGATCCGCCTCGAGCGAGCCCACCGCACCGGCGCGGGCCAGATGCAGCAGGCTGCTTCGATCAAGCGAGGCCTGCCTGGCGAGATCTTCGAGGCTTGCAAAGCCCTGGCACGTGCTGCGGGCCTCCTCGATCCGCCTGCCGGCGGCTTCGCCGAGGCCGTGCACCATTTCAAGGCCGAGCCGCAAGGCGGGCTCAGCGGCCCCCGCCTCCTCAACACACTCCAGCTGTGCATGCCAGCCGCTGGTATGCACATCGGCCGGCAGCACCTTCACGCCGTGCGCCCGGGCGTCGCGGACAAGCTGTGCGGGGGCATAAAACCCCATCGGCTGACTGGCCAGCAGGGCCGCCGTAAACGCGGCCGGATGATGTCGCTTCAGCCAGGCCGAGACATAGACCAGCAGGGCGAAGCTGGCCGCGTGCGACTCGGGAAAGCCGTATTCACCAAAGCCTCGGATCTGACCGAAGACCTGCTCGGCAAACCGCTTCGAAAGCCCACGAGACAGCATGCCGGCGATCAGCTTCTGCCGAAACTCCTCGATCAGCCCAGGCCGCCGCCAGGCTCCCATCGCTCGCCGCAGCTGGTCGGCCTCGCCCGGCGTGAAACCGGCAGCCACCACCGCCAGCCGCATCGCCTGCTCCTGAAACAGCGGCACACCGAGCGTCTTCTCCAGCACCCCACGGATCGCCTCGTTGGGATAGTCCACCTGCTCCTCGCCGTTTCGTCGACGCAGGTAGGGATGCACCATGTCGCCCTGGATCGGCCCTGGCCGCACGATCGCCACCTCGATCACGA
>CALCGM010000043.1 GCA_937900985.1 uncultured Planctomycetaceae bacterium
AGCTATCCGGAGATGACGCCAGCTCAGTGGCAGCGATGCCTCGACACGCGGACCGTTGGCCCCCACTCCCTTGCAGACGACACCGTCGCCGAACTCCGGATCCTCGTCGCGGAACTCGAAGATGTGACCGCAGCCACCGAGCCCGCGGGGCAGGAGGGGGATCAGCCGAAGGCGGTTCAGACACTAAACGTGGCCGGCAGGCAGGGGGCTTCCTATCAGCTGCTCGACCACCTCGGCACCGGCGGCCATTCCGTTGTGTATCGAGGCCTGCAGGCTGAGCCTTTTGAGCGGGTGGTCGCCATCAAGGTCTACTACAAGACGGCGGAATCGGCCGAAGCGATCGACCAACTTCGCGAAGTGCAGGCACTCAAACGCCTCCAGCATCCGGGCATCTGCCCGGTGCTCGACGCGGGCATCACCCCCTGGCACCAGCCGTTCCTGGCCTTTGAGCTGATTGAAGGCCGGCCGCTCAACGAGCACCTCGCTGCGGTCTCGCCCGCGTTTGAGGCCCGCATCCGGCTGTTTGAAGAGATCCTCGACACGGTTGCCTACGCCCACGAGCAGGGCGTTGTCCATCGTGACCTCAAGCCCGGCAACCTGATGGTCCACACCGCCAGCGGCCGGGCCATGCTCATCGACTTCAGCATCTCCGGGCTCCACGACCCTGGAAAAGACGCCCGCACGGCCACGGCGGTCGGCGTGGGCACGTTTGCCTACCAAAGCCCGGAGCAGGCCGGACTCATTGCTGCTCCCGTCGATGCCCGCACCGACATCTATTCCCTCGGCTGCATCCTCTTCGAGCTGCTCTCCGGCGAACGGGCGTTTTTCAGCGATTCCGACATCAACGAGCCGCCCGTCAGGCCACTGAAGCACCGTGAGGCTGAGGCACGGCAGCTTGCCGCTCGGCTCGACGCGGCGCTCGCTCAGACCGAAGCCCCGCCTCCCAAGCCACTCCGCCTGGCCCTCGGCACGATCATCGAACGCTGCGTGGCCACCCGCCCCGAGAGCCGCTTCCAAACGGTTGGCGAACTGCTGGAAGCCCTCCGCGAGGCGGTGCATCGCCCTCCCGGCCAACCGCTCTCGCGCCGCCTCACCATACAGCCGATGCTGGCTGGAGCCGTGGGCTTCGCCCTGGCCATCGCCGCCGCCGCAGTCTCGCTCTGGCCGTTGCAGGACCGCCCGAGCACGCGTCCGACAGCCGCCGAGCAGATCTTTGCTCCCCTGCAGGCACGGGTTCGCGGTGAGGCGTCTCCCGCGGAGGCTGCCGACGCCAGGCGACGTGCAGGAGACCGCTGGCTGGGCCCCGCAACCGAGCAGCTCCTGGCGCTGGCCCCCGACGAACGGCTCCGAGTGGGCCTTCAGCTGCTCGACCTGACCGCTGAGCATGGCTTCTTCCAGGCCTGCGGATCGGTTGCCGAAACCCTCGCCGCCGGCCGCGGCACCACCGAGAGTGATCTCCTCGTGCGAGCCCGCCTGATGACCTACCGGCTGGCTCCAGATGTGGCCAGCGACACGCCCATGGCCGTTCGAGCCGACGCCGAAACGCTGCTAGCCGCCCTCCGTGAACAGCAGCTGCTCACGACCACGCCCGAGGGCCTCCGGCTGGTGGCCCGGTTTTGTGAAATGCTGAGAGCGCTCTTCTTTGCCGAGGGCCGAGCCGAGGCCCAAGCCCTCCTCGGCCCGCTGATGGCCGATTCAGAGCGTCTCTTGGCCGTCGACCCCGCCGCCGCAGCCGAGGTGCTGGCCGCGTGGGAGTCGCTGCCGTGAGAGCTGCGGCGGTCGCCGCTACCTGGCTGCCCGGCTCGTGAGATGCGAGCCTTTCAGTCAACGTGCGGGCTTCGAGCCGCGACTGCTCCTCGATGCGGGAGGTGCTCGGCATCGACAGCTAGCTGTCGGAGGTGTCGTCCATAGGAACCCTCGCGAGCAGCAGCCAGCCGGCCACCAGCTGCACAAAGAGCACGATGATCCCGGCGCGGGGCCGATCGGTGAGCCCGTAGACGAGCCCGAAGCCCATGCTGGCCGCAAAGCCCGTCAGCTTGCTGCCCACCCAGAAGAGGCCGAAGGCACTGCCCGCATGCGTCTTGGGGGCGAGCACGGCCACCACAGCCCGCAGCACGCTCTGCACGCCGCCGAGCACCAGGGCCAAGAGCACCGCCATTGCCACCAGCTGCCAGCGGGCTGCGACAAACCAGGCGGCTCCCAGCACGACCGACCAGCCGATCATGCAGAGCGTCAGCGCCAGCCGTCGCGAGCGGTGGATCGAGATCCATCCGATTGCGAGCGCTCCGGGAAGCGCCACCGCCTGCACCAGCAGCACGAGGTTGATCAGGTCGGCAGCCTCCAGGTCAAACTCGCCAATCGCCACGCTCGACACCTGCCCGATCATCGTCTGCACGGCGCCGAGCACCAGCATCCCACCGAGCAGGAAGCGGCCGAGCAGCCAGAGCCGCCCTGCCCCGCGGTCGGCTCCGGTGAGCGAGCCGGCAAACCGCACGAGCTCGCGAACCGATCCCCCGGTGCCACCAGCCGCAGCGGGCAGCGGCGGAATCCCGCCCATCACTGCCGGAAGGGAAAACGCCAGCCACCAGACGCCGATGCCGGCAAAGGAGATCCGCAGGGCCCATGTCTTGTCGATGCCGAGGGCATCGCTCCCGCCGACGAGTGCCGCTGCAGCCACCAGCGCCAGGGCACCGCCGGCATAGCCTGCGGCAAACCCCCGCGCCGAGAGCCGGTCGGCATCCGCCCCATCCGCAATCGCAGGCAGGAGCGCGGCGGTGAAAATCGCTGCGAGATCGAAGCCCACCGCCGAGAGCACGATCATGATGGTCACCAGCAGCGGCGACGACGGAGGCACAAGGCCAAGGCCGAGGCAGGCCAGGCTGCCGGTGAAAACGCTCGCGGCGAGCGCCGTGCGGTGGCGGGCGTAGCGGTCTGCCCAGCCGGCAGCGAGCGGTGCAATCAACGCCGAGGTGAGCATCGCGATGCCGAGCGTCCACGCCCAGACCACGCCGCCTGGCACATCCCAGGGATCGTTGGCAAACACCACCCGCTCCACATACGCCACCATCAGCGTGATCTGAATGGTGGAAAACGAGCTCGCACCCCAGTCGAGAAGCACCCAGGCGAGCCGGCTGCTTCCACTGTGGGGAGGGGGCTTCTGCTCTGCCGATGACGCTGCCATGGGCCTCGGATTCCTGGGGGAGATCAGAACAGGCGATGGCACGCGGTGGACAACGGCCGCCGCGGTGGTCGGCAGGCTTACACGTTGAAGAGAAAATGACAGACGTCGCCGTCTTGCATCACATAGGCCTTGCCCTCGACGCGGAGCCTCCCCGCCTCGCGGATTGCCTTCTCGGTTTTGAACTCGGCGAGGTCGGCGACTGAATAGATCTCCGCCCGGATAAACCCGCGTTCGAAGTCGGTGTGGATCACGCCGGCCGCCTGCGGCGCGGTCGCGCCTTGGGAGACCGTCCAGGCCCGCACCTCTTTCTCGCCGGCGGTGTAGAAGCTCTGCAGGCCGAGCAGCGTGTAGGCACCGCGGGCGAGCGTGGCGAGGGCCGGCTCTTCCAGCCCGTAGGCCTCGAGCAGCTCCGCCCGCTCGGCATCGTCGAGGCCGGCCAGCTCGCTCTCGATCTTCGCACACACCGGCACCACCTCCATGCCCTCGGC
>CALCGM010000044.1 GCA_937900985.1 uncultured Planctomycetaceae bacterium
CCTGGCAGTGGAGCTGGTATTTCGCCACGTCCTCCTCGGCGGCGCGGGCGGCGCTCGGGATCCTGACGATGATTGCCGGGCTGACGCTCGCCGCCGGCATGGCCACGAGGTTCTCGGCCGTGGTGGCCTTTGCTGGGCTCGTCAGCGCCGCCAACCGGGCTCCGCTGAATGTCTTCGGCCTTGATGACACGCTTGGCATGCTGCTGATCAGCCTCGTCATCGGTCCGTCGGGAGCCTGCCTCTCGATGGACCGCTGGCTGCAAGGGCGGCTCTACGGAAGCGGTCGCGATGGTCCGCAGCCAGGGCAGGGGGGGGCAGGCGACGCTGTGAGCGTCTCCGCCAACGTCGCGCTGCGACTGCTGCAGTGTCATCTCTGCGTGGTCTACTTTTTTTCCGGGACTGGCAAGCTTCTCGGGGCGAGCTGGTGGGAGGGCATGGCCCTCTGGGGGGCGGCGGCGAACGGGCAGTATCGCACCCTCGACCTCACCTGGATGGCGGAGATGCCGCTGCTGATCAACGCCCTCACCCTGACCACGCTCTTCTGGGAGGTGGCGTATGCGGCGATTGTCTGGCCGAGGCTCACCCGGCCCTGGGCGATCGGCATCGGGGTTGCGGTGCATCTCGGGATCGGTCTGGCGATGGGCATGATGGAGTTTGGGCTGGCGATGATTGTGGCCAACCTAGCCTTCGTGCCGGCTGCGACGTGGCGACGGTGGACGGCGGCGATCGGCCCCGCTAGGGTCGAAGAGAAGGTGTAACTGTCCTTTCTGGAGTTGGATGAACGTGATCGAGACCCTCGCCGTCGTGGGCGCCACCGGTGCCGTTGGCCGCATCATTCTCAAGCTGCTCGCCGAGCGGCAGTTTCCCGCGAAGAGAATCCGCCTGCTCGCTTCAGCCCGCTCGGCCGGCCGCACGATCGATGTCGGCGGGGCGGCACTGATGGTTGAAGAGATGACGCCAGAGGCGTTTGCCGGAGTCACGGTTGCCATCGGGAGCACGCCCGATGAAGTGGCCCTGGAGTTTGTCCCATGGGCGGTGGAGCAGGGGGCAATCGTTGTCGATGAGAGCGCTGCCTACCGCATGGACCCCACAGTTCCGCTGGTGATTCCCGAGGTGAATCCTGAGGCGATTGGCGAGCACAAAGGCATCATCGCCAGCCCCAACTGTTCGACCACCCAGATGGTAATGGCGCTGAAGCCCCTGCATGATGTGGCCCGTGTCCGCCGGGTGGTGGTGAGCACCTACCAGGCGGTCAGTGGAGCGGGGTTGGCGGCCTCGGAGGAGCTTCGCGGAGGCATGCGAGGCCTGCTGGCAGACGAGCCTGAGCCGAGGAAGATCTTTCCGCATCCGATCGCCGGCAATCTGATCCCGCAGATCGGCTCGCTTCGCGACGGGGGCAGCACCAGCGAAGAGATGAAGATGGTGCTGGAGACTCGCAAGATCCTTGGCGATCCTACGATCGGTCTCTGTGTGACCTGCGTGCGGGTGCCGGTGTTTCATGGCCATTCTGAAAGCATCCTCGTGGAAACCGAGAAGAAGCTTTCGGCAGCGGAGGCTCGCGAGCTGCTCGCCGCCGCACCGGGCGTGGTCGTGCAGGACGACCTTGGCAGTGGCGTCTATCCGACGCCACGCACCGCGACGGATCGTGACGAGGTGTTTGTGGGCCGAATCCGCGAAGACCAGTCGTCGCCCAACGGCATCAGCCTGTGGTGCGTCTCCGACAACCTCCGCAAAGGGGCCGCCACCAACGCGGTGCAGATTGCGGAGGTCCTGGCTCGATGACCGAGGCCGAGCGGCCTGCGGGCGATGCCGCGGAGCCGGCTCCACCACGGCAGCGGATCGGGCTCCGGCTGGCCTATGACGGGGGGGCCTACTCAGGATGGCAGTCGCAGCCGCAGCGGCAAACGGTGCAGGGGATGCTCGCAGCAGCCATCGCCACCATCGATCCCACAGCCGACGAGCTCCGGGGTTCGAGCAGGACCGATGCGGGCGTGCATGCGCTCGACCAGGTCGCGGCATTCAGCTGCAGCCGTCCGCTCGAGCCGGAGGTCTGGCAGCGGGCGATCAATGCGAACCTTCCCAGAGACATCGTCGTGCTCTCAGCCTGGAAAGCAGCGGCCGACTTTGATCCCGTGGGTGCGGCGGTGCGAAAGCGATACCGCTACCGGCTCTACGACAACCCCGTGCGGCCCGTCTTCGGCCGGCAGCATGTCTGGCGACAGCCGTGTCGGCTCGATGTCGATGCGATGCGTCTGGCTGCAGGGGGGCTCGTGGGCGAGCACGACTTCACCAGTTTTGAGACCGCGTCGTCGCAGCGTCGTACGAAAGTCCGCACGATTTATGATCTCTCCGTCATGCGGCAGGATGCCTTTGACCATCCGGCGGCTGAGGTGCATGTCGAGGTGGAGGGCAATGGGTTCCTCTACAATATGGTGCGGATTATTGTCGGATCACTGGTCATGGTGGGTGCCGGTCGCCGATCCCCGTCATGGCTGGCCGAGGCGCTCGCTGCTCGACACCGACCCGCGGCCGGGCCGACGGCTCCTGCCCATGGCCTGATGCTGCTTTCCATCCATCTCGACGCTTCCGCCGCAGACTGACAATGCCGAACACAACCGAGACCATTGGCCCGCTTCGGCTCCAGAGGAAACTCGGTGTCGGCAAGCTCAGCGAGGTCTGGACAGCCAACGACACCTCGGCAGAAGCCGCGGATCGGAAAAAGCTCTGGGCAGTCAAGTTTCTTGTGGCCGATGCCGCCGGTGACCGCGATCAGCGGAAGCTGCTCGAGCACGAGCTGCGGGTCTCGAAAAGCCTGGCGCACCCGGGCATCGTGCGGATCGACCGGTTTGAGGTGATCGATGGCATTCCGCTGCTGGTGATGGAACTCTTCGACCACCCAAACCTGAAGACCCAGCTCGCTGAGACGCCGGAGCCACTGATGGCCAGGCTGCCGCGGATTCTCACCGAAGCGGCCCTGGCCCTGGCCCACATGCACGCTCGCGGCTGGATTCATCGCGACATCAAGCCCGACAACCTGCTGGCGTCGCCCGAAGGGCAGGTGAAGCTGATCGACATGGCCCTGGCTGTGAAAAAGCCGGGCGTGCTGGGGCGGCTGCTCGGTGGGGCGTCGCCGCGTGGCCGTGGGCTGGTGCAGGGCACGCCGAGCTATATGTCGCCTGAGCAGATCCGCGGGCAGGTTGTCGACGCTCGGGCCGACATCTACTCGTTTGGCTGCACGGCCTTTGAGCTGCTGGCCGGCCGGCCGCCGTTTCAGTCCCGCACCCAGACAGAGCTCCTGCAGATGCAGCTCACCTCACAGCCGCCCTCGGTGGAGTCCTACAACCGCAGTGTTCCCAAGGGGGTGGTTCGCCTGATCCGCAAGATGCTCTCCAAGAATGCCGCGAGCCGGCCGGCCTCGATGGATGAGGTGGTTGAGCAGCTGCGGTCGTTTCGCAAGCTGGAGCGGGCCAGCCAGGCCTGAGGCCGATCACGAGTGCCACGCCTGCGAGCAGGTTCGGGCCCTCGTTCGCCGTTGACGCAGCCGTGGCGAGCGGCGACAGTTTTGGTTCCATTCGGCCCGCCACGGGCCGCTGACCGTAGGAGTTTTTGCACAGATGCGCCAGGGACTGCACCGACTGCCACTCGAGCGGCCGATCTACGAGATCCA
>CALCGM010000045.1 GCA_937900985.1 uncultured Planctomycetaceae bacterium
GCCAAAGGAGAAGGTCTACGCCGCCGCCGCCGTGGCTGAGAACGAACGCGGCACGATCGTCTACGAGGAGCCGAGCGAGATTCGTGTGCTGACGCGGGGGGATCTTGGGCGGCCCGGACGTGTGGTGGGGCCAGGGGCGCTCACGGCCGTGACAGCCCTGGAGGCCCGATTCGCACTTCCTGAGGTCCACCACGAGTCGGCTCGTCGCGAAGCCCTCGCCCTGTGGCTGATCGACCCGGCCAATCCGCTGACCTGGCGGAGCATGGCCAACCGCGTCTGGCACTTCCACTTTGGCCGCGGCCTCTGCGACACCCCAAACGACTTTGGCCGCATGGGTAGCGAGCCCACCCATCCGCAGCTGCTCGACTGGCTTGCCTGCGATCTCCGCGAGCACAAGTCGCTCAAACGGCTGCATCGGCTGATCTGCTCAAGCAGCACCTACCGCCGTTCGTCGGCCTGCAGCGAGGAGATCGCCCGGCTCGATCCTGAAAACCGTCTGCTCGCCCGCGGCAGCCGGCGGCGGCTGGATGCCGACGCGATCCGCGATGCAATCCTGAGCGCGAGCGGGCGGCTGGATCTGACGATGGGCGGGCCCGGCGACCAGCACTTCTCGCAGAAGCCCGGTCCACAGCTCACGCCCGTGCTCAACTACGACGATGTCGACTGGGACGCTCCCGGCATGACACGGCGGAGCATCTACCGCGTTGTCTGGCGAGGAATCCCCGACCCCTTCTTCGAGGCGTTCGACTTTCCCGACCTCGGGCTGCTGGTGGCGGCACGGGGCGAGTCGGTCTCGCCGCTGCAGTCGCTGGTGCTGCTCAACAACCGCTTCGTGCTCCACCACGCCGACGCGATGGCCGCCGATCTTGCCAGCGACACGGCGGCAGCCCCCCTCTCAGGCCAGCTTCGCGAGGCGGTGCGGCGGACATGGCTTCGCGAACCGACAGCGGAAGAACTCGCCGAGCTTGAGCCGATCGCCGCAGCGCATGGCCTGGCGGCTGTCTGCCGGCTGCTCTTCAACAGCAATGCGTTTCTCTCTGTGGAGTGACCGCCATGACGATGCGTCTCCGTGAGGACCTGCCAACCCTCCCCCGTCGACGGCTTCTCACCGATGTGGGTGGCGGCTTTGGTGCCATCGCAGCATCGGCGTGGCTGGCTGGCGAGGCCGCCGCGGCGTTGCCTGGTCGGGGCCTCGAGGGCCTGCACCATCCGGCCAAAGCACGCCGGGTGATTCAGCTGTTTATGAACGGCGGCGCAAGTCCCATGGACACCTTTGACTACAAGCCGGCGCTCGAACGGCTTGACGGGCAGATGCTGGGGCCCACGGAAAAGCCCGAGGGGTTCACGGCGGCAGCCGGGGCGGTGATGAAGAGCCCGTTTGCGTTTGCCAGGCATGGTGAGAGTGGACGCTGGGTGAGCAGTGTGTTTCCCCATCAGGCCGGCATTGTCGACCGCCTCACCTTTCTGATGGCGATGACCAGCACGAGCAATGTGCATGGGCCCGCCAGCTACATGATGAACACCGGCTTCACGCTGCCTGGGTTTCCCTGCCTGGGGGCGTGGATCTCGTATGGCCTCGGCAGCATCAGCGACGAGCTGCCAGAGTTTGTCGTGCTGCCAGATCCCCGAGGCCTGCCCTACAACCAGAAGGCCAACTTCACCGCGGGCTTTCTGCCGGCTAGGCATCAGGGCACCGTGATTGACGCGGGGGCCAGCGAGCCGGTGCCCGATCTCTTCGCAAGCGAAGCGTATGGCTTTGCACGTGGGCAGGCCGACCGCGACACACGTGATGCCCTGCACCGCATCAACCGGTGGCATGCAGCCAGGCACCCAGCCGACTCACGACTCGAAGCTCGGCTTGCCGCTGGCGAGCTTGCGGCTCGCATGCAGCTTTCAGCACCGGAAGCCTTTGATCTGGCCAGCGAAACCCGTGGCACCCACGCCGCGTACGGCCTTGATCGCCCTGAGACTGAGGACTTTGGCCGCCGCTGCCTGCTCGCCCGACGGCTGATCGAGCGCGGCACCCGGTTCGTGCAGGTCTGGAGCGGCCCGCAGGGAGCCGTCAACAACTGGGACAACCACGGCAACATCCAGACCGAACTCCCGCCGATGGCGCTGAGCGTCGACCAGCCGATCACGGCGCTGGTGAAGGATCTTGAGGCTCGTGGCCTGCTGGCCGACACGCTTGTCGTCTGGTCGACGGAGTTTGGCCGCACGCCTTTTGCCCAGGGCAGCCTCGGCCGCGACCACAACGGCGGAAGCTTTGTGACCTGGCTGACCGGAGCCGGTGTCAAACCGGGGGTCGCCCACGGCGCGAGCGATGAGCTCGGCTATCAGGCAGCGGAGGGAACCACCAGCTGCTACGACCTCCACGCCACGATCCTGCACCTCTTGGGGATCGATCATGAGCGGCTGACCTTTCGGACCGCCGGGATCGATCGCCGGCTCACCGATGTGCATGGCCATGTGATCGGCGAAGTCCTCGCCTGAACAGCGGACCTGCCTGAGCTGCACGCCGGCAGTCAGTCGTGCGGCGTGGCGGCGGGCTCGGCTGGCTGGCCGGTCGCGTCGCCGAGCATCGCGTGGGCTTCGCTCAGCAGCATCTCGGTTTCCTCCCAGCCGATGCAGGCATCGGTGATGGAGACGCCATAGGCCAGGCTGCTGCGGTCGGCCACCGGCTGATTGCCGGGCATCAGGTTGCTCTCCAGCATCAGGCCGACGATGGAGCGGTCGCCCTCAGCCCGCTGGCGAAGCACATCCCGCCAGACCACCGACTGTCGGCGATGGTCCTTGCCGCTGTTGGCGTGGCTGCAGTCGACGATGATCCGCTCGGGGAGCCCCGCCTTGGAAAGCCGCTGTCGGGCCTCCGCAATCACCTCCGAACCGTAGTTTGAGCCGCTGCGTCCGCCCCGCAGCATCAGCACGCCCCAGGGATTGCCCGCGGTGCGGACCACGCAGGTGCCGCCCTGGGCATCAATGCCGAGGAAACTGTGCGGCGCCTGGGCCGACTGCATCGCGTCGACCGCAACCTGCAGCGAGCCGTCGGTGGCGTTTTTAAAGCCGACCGGCATCGAGAGCCCGCTGGCCATCTGCCGGTGTGTGGGGCTCTCGGTGGTGCGGGCTCCAATCGCTCCGAGCACGACGGTGTCGGCGATGTACTGTGGCGTGATCGGCTCGAGAAACTCGGTGGCCGTCGGCAGGCCCAGCCCAGCAATCTCGATCAGCAGGCTGCGGGCAAGCCGCAGGCCGGTGGACACATCGAAGGTGTCGTCGAGGTGGGGGTCGTTGATCAGCCCCTTCCAGCCGACGGTGGTCCGCGGCTTCTCAAAATAAACCCGCATCACCACCAGCAGGCGGTCTGAAAGCCTCTCGGCCAGCTCCGCGAGCCGCGTGGCGTAGTCGCGGGCAGCGTCGAGGTCGTGAATCGAGCAGGGGCCAACGATCGCCAGCACCCGCGGGTCGTCGCCTGAGAGCACGGCCTCGACTGCCTTGCGGCCAGCGAGAATGGTGCTCACGGCATCGGCAGACAGCGGAAGGAGAGCGGTCAACCGGGCGGGGGGAACGAGCGGCTCGAGGCTCTCGATGCGGATGTCGGCGGTGGGCTGGGTCATCAGGATGCAGACGGGACGCGGGGGGAGGCGGTCAGGTGAGTCATTCAGGATACGCCAGATCTGCCCTGATGCAGACAGCCTGACGAGAAACCGCGGGAAAAGCCCGCGAACTGGAATCGACCCTGTGGGGGTGGGGGGGATAGACTTTTGCCGTCATGTACGCGAAAGGAGTCGCCATGCGTTGCCTGCAGCCCCTCTCCCTGATTGCTGTTCTTGCGGCCGTCGCCGCCGCAGGGGTGTTCTCTGCGAGCCCTGCGCACGGCCAGGTGCAGCTTGATCCGGCGGTGCAGGAACTGCAGACGATCAACGCCTCCCGGGCCACGCTCGATCAGTTTTGCGGTTTGCAGATCGAGTCGATTCCTGCGGGAATGCTCGCCCAGGCCGAGGGGATCGCGATTTTCCCCAACATGATCAAGGGCGGCTTCATCTTCGCTGGCAACTACGGCAAGGGCGTGTTTCTGGTCCGCAACGCCGACCGATCCTGGAGCCCACCGGCGATGTGCGCCATGGGAGGTGGGAGCCTGGGATTCCAGGTGGGGGTGCAGGCCGCCGACATCGTGTTGGTGTTTGCCACGCCGCAGAGCCTGCAGAACCTTCTGCGGGGCAACAAAGTCACCCTCGGGGCCGACGCCTCGGTGGCCCTGGGGCCGATCGGTCGGCAGGCCAATGCCGGCACCGACGCCCGGCTGGGGGCTGAGATCTACTCCTACGCCCGCAGCCGAGGCCTGTTTCTCGGTGTCTCCGTCTCCGGGGCCGACCTGGCCATCGACAACGACGCCAACGCCAGGCTCTACGGCCGCTTCGGGGTGAGCCCCGACGACGTTTTCAACAATCGCGGGCTGGCGGTTCGCCCAGAAGTGGTGCAGCTGGTGGTGGACCTCAACACCCGATCGGCGGTGCAGGTGCAGGCTCCCACCGTCACCACGGTTCCTGGACAGATCGTGGTTCCGGCCCCCAGCACGACTCCTCCGCCGGCCCCGGGCATCTTGCAGCCGATGCCGCAGCCTGTTCCCACCGTCCCGCAACCTGTGCCTCAGCCGGGAGAACCGACCATCCCGCAGTCGGCTGATCCGCCGCTGGTTCCGGTGAAGCCTGCAGGGTGATTTGACCGTTCGCGGCAACACTGGTTCAATCCGAGCGGCCGGGCGGCAAAGGCTGTCGCTGAGGTCGGAAGGCCACCCCCTGGGATGGGCCACTCGGGAAGGAACTCGCAGGCGTGACCAAGCACATCTTCGTGACCGGAGGCGTCG
>CALCGM010000046.1 GCA_937900985.1 uncultured Planctomycetaceae bacterium
TGGCCGACGCCGTGGAACTGATTCGCCGCGGCGACATTTTTCAGGTGAACCTCGCCCAGCGGTTTGCAGCGGCGGCGTGCCCTGAGCCGCACGACCTCCACCTCGCGGCGCGGCGGATCAACGCGGCTCCGTTTGCGGCGGTGCTCGACCTCTCCGGCCGCGGCCTCGCAGCCGGCGAGTGGATTGTGTCGAGCTCGCCTGAGCGGCTGCTGCAGCTCACCCACGGCCCACGCTCGGTGGCCCGCATGCATCCGATCAAGGGCACCCGACGGGTGATCCGCAGCCCCGAAGCCGATCTCTATGCCGGGGCCGACCTCGATGCCAGCGAGAAGGATCGGGCCGAAAACGTAATGATCGTCGACCTCGTCCGCAACGATCTCTCGCGGGTGTGCGACGCGGCGAGCGTGCAGGTCGAGGCGCTCTGTCGCCTGGAGCGGTATGCCTACGTGCAGCATCTCGTCTCGGTGGTGGCCGGCAGGCTGCGGCCGGGCGTGTCGGCTGTCGACTGCCTGGCGGCGGTCAGCCCCGGTGGCAGTGTGACCGGCGCCCCGAAGCGACGGGCCTGTGAGATCATTTCCGAGCTCGAGGGCCTCGCTCGCGGCCCCTACTGCGGCTCGATCGGCTACCTCTCCTGCGATGCCGCAGCCGACTTCAGCATCCTGATCCGCACGTTTGTGGCAGCCGACGGCAGCCTCACCTTCTCCGCAGGGGGCGGGATCACCGTGGCCAGCGATCCCGCCGACGAATACGCCGAAACGCTCCACAAGGCCGAGGGCATGCTGCGGGTGCTGCGGGCGTGTGAGCCGGGAGACACGCCATGACGCTCCCTTCTGCGGCAGGCCCGATCGTCGTCATCGACAACCGCGACAGCTTCGTCTTCAACCTGGCGAGGTATCTCACCCGCCTGTCCGCCGATGCCGCCGTGGAGGTGGTTCCCGCCCACGAGACGTCGCTTGCCGACGTGGCCCAGCGGGCCCCGCGAGCGATCGTGATCTCGCCGGGCCCGTGCACGCCGGCCGAGGCTGGGATCTCCGTCGAGGTCGTGCGGTGGGCGAGCGGTCGCGTGCCGCTGCTGGGGGTCTGTCTGGGCCATCAGGCGATCGCCGCGGCCTGCGGCGGTCACATCGTCCGCGCCGCCACACCGATGCATGGCCGCACGAGCCCCATGCACCATGACGGCACCGGTCTCTTCGCTGGCCTCCCCAGCCCCTTCGCCGGCTGCCGCTACCATTCGCTCGTCGTCGAGGAAGCCTCGCTGCCGCCGCAGCTGGTGGTCACCGCCCGCGATGCCAGCGGCACCGTGATGGCCATCGCTGACGACGCGGCCAAGCTCTACGGCGTGCAGTTTCATCCGGAGGCCATTCTCACCGAGCATGGCTATCCCATGCTTGCCAACTTCCTCACCATCGCAGGCCTGGCTTGCCACGCTCCCGAGCCGCTTGCCGGCGATGAGTGGCCCCGCCCGGTTGCCGCTGCGGAGCCCACCCGCATCGTGACATTCTGAGCCCGTCAAAAGAGCAGAGCCCGCATGATCATCGAAGGCATCGTGACCACGACGGCAGCCGACGGCCGCTGCCATGCCGCCGCCATGGGGCCCCACATCGACGAGGCCGATCTCGATGTCGCAGCCGGCAGCCTCCGCCGGCTCACCCTCAAGCCCTTCGCCACCAGCAGCACCTTCGCCAATCTCGCCCGCCATGGCGAAGGCGTGTTTCACCTCACCGACGATGCGGGGGCCATCGCGAGCCTCGTGCTCGGCGAGCCTGTGCCGCTGACCACGCGGCCAGCCACCCACGTCCAAGGCTTTGTGCTCACCGACGCCTGCCTGGCCCACGAGTTTCGCATTGTCGAGTCTGACACGGCGAGCCAGCGGGGCAGCTTCCTCGCCGAGGTTGTGGCCTCGCACGTCGGCCGGCCCTTCCGCGGCCTCAACCGGGCCACCCACGCGATCATCGAAGCCGCCATCCTGATCAGCCGGCTGGGGCTGCTCGGCCGCGACGAGATTGTCAGGCAGCTGGAGCCGCTGGCGGTGCTGGTGGAGAAGACGGGCGGGGCTCGCGATCGTGAGGCGTTTGCGCGGCTGGCGGGGCGTGCTGAAGTGGGTCGCTCGGGGTGAGCCCGGGCCGATTCGCCGAGCGTTCGGGGTCGCTCGGGG
>CALCGM010000047.1 GCA_937900985.1 uncultured Planctomycetaceae bacterium
AAGCGGACCGTGTCCCAGGCCGCCAGGTCACGGCACCGCTGGCGGATGATCTCCGCATCGTAGGCATACAGAGGCGTGCCGTAGCACCGGGCCAGTTCGGCCACCGACACGCCACCCACCGCTGCTGCCGCAGCATCAGCTTCCTGCATCAGATCTTCTCTCCCTGTCCTCGTTTAAAAACCTGGAGGGACGCCCGCTGGGCCGAAGCCGCCAGGCGGGAGCTGGCCGCCGGGACCGGCGGCCTGAGCGGCCACCACCGCGGCCACTGCCCGCAAGACGCCGCTGTCGGCGGTCAGCTGCCAGGCCATGCCCCGGTCGATCGGCCGCACCACAAACTGCAGCACGGCCGAAGGGGCGGCCTTCGCCGCTTCCGCCGCGGGACCGAGATCGGCAGCGTTCGGGGCGGTCAGGGCGATGAAGTCGAGGAGCTGCTCGCAGGCAATCTGCACCGCCATGCCGGGCCGCACCTGACGCTCGGCCGATGAGCCCTGCATCAGGCCGTCGAGCCGCGCCCCCACATCGCCCCCAGCCAGCACATAGACATGCGAGGGCGTGATCGCCAGCGTGACCTTCACGGGGCTGCCCTCCGCTCCTTCCCCGGCGGCGGACGGGTCGATCTCCAGCGTGTGGAGCGTCGCGTCTCCCATCGTGTCGACGTCAAACTCAAGGGCGACCCCCGGCGGCAGTTCCACTCCCTCAACAGACTTCTTGATCGTCGACTCCAGGCTGCGGCCATCACCGACGCGGGCACCACCGGTGAGTTCGGTCTTCGCGCCCTCGGCGGTCACGGCGAGCGTGGCGTCGAGCCTGCCGCTGTCGAGCATGATCCCGAGGATCGTGCCGAGCAGCTCAATCACCGGGGCTGCCTGCGGATCAGTGTTCTGCTCAGCGGCCTGGCTGAAGCCGAGCTCCACCTGCTGTCGCATCTCGGGCGTGACCGTCTGGGCGAGCATCATCCGCACCATCGGCTCGGCGGTCTGCTGCAGCGGCACGGAGAGCGAGGCGGTTTCCTCAGCGTCAACCGCGCCAGGAGCCCCGGGCACCGCCACGGTGCGGTTTTCGATCTCAAGTCGGCCCTTCTCTTCGTTGATGCCGATGCCGAGGGTCATCGACTCGATCTGGCCAAAGGCGTCGACCATGGCAGCCACGGCATCGCCAGCCTGGGGGCCGGCACCACCGGGCGCCTGGGCAGCGGCCTGCGTGGCCATTTCGGCGAGCTGCTGCCGCAGCGGCTCGGGCAGCACCGAGGGGAAGAGGGAGACGGCGAGCGTGAAGTCGTCGGTGAGCGCGTCGAAGGCCTTGCCAGGATCGATGTCGTCGGCAACCGGCATGCCGGTGGGGCTGATCAGGGCCCAGCCGTCGCGTTCGATGATGTCGGCGGAGGCGACACCAGGGATCGCGAGCCGCCGCACGCCGTCCTGATTCTGCACCGGGCCAATCAGCCCCTGGAGCGAGCCGAGCAGGGCGTCGAGGTCCTTGGCGGGCACGCAGCCGCAGCCACCGATGACGCCATTGTCGCTGGTGATGATCAGCCCGAGCGGCTGTCGCACATCAAGTCCGGCAAGCCCCTGGCCCTGCGTGGCCATCATCAGCATCCCCTCGGCACCGCCAGCGAGCATCGGGTTGCCCGTTTCGCGGCCGAGCCAGGTGAGCTGTTTCTTCAGATCGCGGTAGCTGTCCATGGCCACCACGGCCACGACGTCGGCCGCCTCGGCAGAGGTTGTGCGCGAAAGGCTCCCCAGGCCGACAGCGAGGGTGAGTGCGATCAGGCCGCACGTTCGCGAAAAGCACCGCATGACAAAATTCCTGAGTGAGAGGAGACGGATCCAGCACCGATGTTGTACGGGATCGCGGGGCCGGCGGACAGCAGGCCGCGCCCGCGGAGGGCCGTGGCTCGGCTATCCTGGCAGGCCCATGGACGAACAGTTTTATTCCGACGACGCAGGCGAACTGGCCCGCCATCTCGAGCCGCAGCGGCCGCAGCGGCTGCGGCTCCACTCGCTGCTGTTTCTCGGCACCTGCCTGACGACCTTTGCAGCGGGCGCGGTCGGCTGGGAGCCAGTCATCGCTGGGGTTGATGCCGATCTCGCCGGGCGGGTGGCTGAGCACTGGCAGCGGGGCCTGCTCTACATGGCGGCAGTGATGGCGGTGCTTGCGGCCCACGAGGCCGGCCACTTCGTCGCGGCCCGGCTGCATGCGATTCCCGCCACGCTTCCCTTCTTCATCCCGATTCCGATCCTGCTGACGGGCACCCTCGGGGCCGTGATCGGCATGGAGGGCTCGCGGGCCAGCCGGCGGCAGCTCTTCGACATCGCCATCGCGGGGCCGATTGCTGGGCTGGTGCTCGCGGTTCCCTGCCTGGCTGCGGGCATTCTCACTGCTCCCGCCGATGCCTCCGGCCCGTTTGCGATGCCGCCGGTGGGCCGCTGGATGGTGTCGCTGCTGCGGCCGGATCTCCTGTCGCAGGCGTCGATTGCTCCCAATGCCCTGTTCATGGCGGGCTGGGTGGGGATGCTGGTCACCGGGCTCAACATGATTCCGATCAGTCAGCTCGATGGCGGGCATGTGAGCTACGCCGTGTTTGGTCGCCGCAGCTGCTGGCTCGCCCGCGGCATCCTGATCTCGGCGATCCTGGCGATCGTGCTGCTCGGGAAGATCAACTGGATCGCCCTGGTGGTGATCGTGACGCTGCTGGGAACCGACCATCCGCCGGTGCGGGACGACGCCCGGGGGCCAGGGGCGGTGCGGCGGTGTCTGGGGCTGGTCTCGCTGTTGATACCGCTGGCGACCTTCATGCCCGAGCCGCTCCTGTTGAAGTAGTGCAGCGAATCGCGGTGTTGGGGTTTCGTATACTTGGAGGATCCGTTGCCGCCGGAAGTGTGAGCCATCCCCTGAGGATTGATCCAATGCTGCAGCCGCACCATCAGCCCGAGGATGATCTGGCGTCGCTGATCGAAGCGGCACGCTTCTACGACTACCGAGTCGCCTCCAACCCGATGACCGACGGCGGGGTGCCGCCGGTGCCGGGGGTGCGGTTTGCCGCCTCGCTGCATGAGCAGGGGCCCACACAGATCGTGCCGCTCGACAACAGCCGTGCCCTTGGCTGCCCCGGCCCTGCGACCACCCCGAGCCTGTCGGCGA
>CALCGM010000048.1 GCA_937900985.1 uncultured Planctomycetaceae bacterium
GTGGCGGTGGAGGGAATCGCATAGATCTTGCCGTTGCCGGCCACCACGCCCCCCCAGTAGGCGATGTCGCCAGAGGCCTCCCCAAACGCACGCACCTCATCGGTGGTCGGGTCGATCCTGATGAAGTGCGTCGCCTGATGTGGAATCAGATAGAGGCAGTCGTCGGGGGCCAGCACCCCGCCGAAATAGTTGCCGCCAGAAAGCAGCGGCGAGGTCAGCTGCCTTGTCGCTTGGCTTGCCGGATCGATCACCAGCATCGTGCCTGCGGGTGAGGGCAGGCAGTAGACCTCGCCGCTTGCCGCCACCACCGCACCGCCCTGCTGGTCGTAGTCGCGGCCCAGCCGTGCAAAAAACTCAAGCTTCGGCGAAGCGGCCCTCTCCGCAGGCAGGGCTGATGCGACCGCCGCGAGCACGTGTGTCAGCGGCTGCTCTGCGGCATCCCAGGCGGGCAGGCCCATCACCGCCATCTCCGGACGCAGGGCGTTGCGGAGCGGGCGAGCATTGAAAGCGAGCACGGCCGCTGCCAGGCCCACCACCAGCATGGCCACCGCGAGGCGACGAAACACGCGGTGGCGGTGGCGTCGCTCCGCGCTCCGCAGGGCTCTTCCAAAGGCCGCAGCCGTGGAAAACCGCTCGGCTGGGTCGGCAGCAAGGGCCCGGCGGCAGACCGCCTGCAGCGGGCGGGCGAGGGGCCGCTCTATCTCTGGCGAAGGGATCAGGCCACGACCATTCGGCTTCCCGGGCTGCTCCGGGAGGGAGCCCACAAGGCCCTCGTAGAGCACGACGGCCAGGCTGAAGATGTCGCTGCGATGATCTGCCGGTGTGCCGTTGCACTGCTCGGGGCTTGCATAGACGAGCGTGCCCAGGCTGCCACCTGGTGTGTCGGGAGGCAGGGCGATGCCAAAGTCGGTCAGCCGGGCCCGGCCGTGCTCATCGATGAGAATGTTGGCCGGCTTGATGTCGCGGTGCACGATGCCACGGCTGTGGGCGTAGGCCAAGGCGTCGGCGACCTGGGCGATCCAGGCGATCAGCTCTGCGACGGTGGCCGATCCTTCTCGGCAGGCATCCGCCAGGCTGCCACCCTCGATAAACTCCGACACGAAAAAAACAATCCGGCCCTGCCGACCCACATCGTAGGTGGGCACGATGCCGGGATGGCCTAGCCCGGCGACCCGCTGCGCTTCCTCCAGCAGCCGGTCCGCTGCCTCGTCGCTGAGCTGCCGCGGGATTTTGACCGCCACGGTCCGCTGCAGCTCGAGATCTCTCGCTCTCCACACCTGTGCCGAGCCGCCCTCGGCAACCAGCGTTTCGAGGCAGTAGCGGCCTGCAAGCAGCGGCGACGCAAAGGCCGCGTGAAGCGGCCCGATCAGGCCGGTGGCTGGCGATGAGCCGTCGCCATCTCCTGATGCCGGGCCGTTGGGCTCTTCCAGATCATCCAGCGGCGCCTCAAGCCAGGCGGTCTGCTCCAGAGCCTCCAGCCGGCGGCGAAGCTCTCCCTCCAGGCTTGGCCACTCCCGGCAGAGGTCCTCGACGGCAACCTCACGCCCCTTCGCCCGCAGCTCCTCCCACCGCAGGATCAGGTCGAGCAGCAGCTCCTCGTCGACTGGTGCGGGAGTCATCATCGCCGCCCTCCCCGCTGGGTGCGCCGGCAAGCGACCTGCTCGCCTCCGGCCCGAGGGTGTTGTGCAGCATCTCGCGTGCGGAAAACCATCGTCGCTTCACTGTCCGCAGCGACACGCCGAGCATGTCGGCGGCCGCCTGCTGCGAGAGCCCCTGATAGTAGAGGAGTGTGACCACCTCCCGCTCAACATCCGGCAGACGCTCGCAGGCCTCGTGAAAGGTGGTCCAGGAGGTGAGATCCTCCGGCTCCCCGTTGCGATCGAGCGCAGCCCCCACCTCGTCGGCTGGGCGATGGTCGGTGTGGTGGTTGGCCGCCATGCCCTGGGGGCCGAAGTAATGGCGTTTGAGGTCGATGAGCTCCCGGCGAATCTGCGTGCCGGCCAGGTTGAGAAAGTGTCGGGCCGACTCCACCTCCACCTCGGCGAGCGAGCGGTACAGCCGCAGCAACGCGTTTTGTCGTACATCATCGGTCGCCTCCCACCGCCGCAGCTGCGGATACTGCCGCAGCATCCGCCGCGTGAGCCTCAGCAGCCGCTCGTTGGCGTGCTCCAGGATCACCTCACGGGCCTGACCGCCGCCGTTTCGCAATGCCGCCACGAGACGCTCCAGCTGAGCGTCGCGATCTTCCTGCGCTGCCTGCGCTGCCTGCAATTCGCTCGCTGCTGCTGTGCCACGAAGCGTGACGGGCCCAACTGCCATGCCGCATCCTTCGCACTGGGGGAATCCCTCCCAGGATACCTTCGCATGGCCCGCGAGGCACGTCTGCTTTTGATGAGTGCGGAAGCGGGGCGCCCAAGGGGCCGCGAGCGTCGTCATACCCTCACAGACCCCTCGCTATGCGCGGCCAAGCCGCGCTTGCTCTCACGGTGAAGCCGCGAGACGCGTCACGCGAGACGCTTCCTCCGCACGCTGCCTGACTGCAGCCTAAGGCAGCCACGCATCCTCTAGGAGCTGCTCCAGCGGAAAAGGCTGGGTGGCGGGGAACTGGTCGATCGCGAGGCCGGTCTCCTTGCTCGCCAGGCTTGTTGCGTCGGCAAATGCGAGCAGCGTCGCTTCGTGCAAGAACGGCTTCAGACTGGGGCAGTCGTGCAGAAGATCCCGGATGCGGAGCCGTTGCTCAAGGATGGATCCGCGCCATGAGCTTGATCGGTGTTCGGGCTGACATTGCCATTTGAGAAGGTGCGCGAGGAGGATTTTGAGGCGACTGATCAGCTCCTGGCGATCTCGACGGCCCATGGTCTCAAGCTCCTCAACAAGGTGCTGGACATCCACCTCCTGAAACCGCCCCTGTCGCAGCAGTTCTGCGGTCTGCTGCGTCCACGCGTGAATGTCGCGTTGGTACAAGCCGGCTGGCGTCATGGGTCGATCCTCGTTGCTCGCAATCATGCTGCGTGCGGCAATGCCGCTCGCATGTCTCAGCACATCTGCATTCTCGCCAGCGGAAACAACGGCGGCAACCGCGACTCACCTTCGCTTCGGCGGCGGTCGATCGGGACTCACATGGGCCTTGCGGGAGATGGTGGCACCGCTGCAGCCGTCAAAGATACCGACATCGGCTCCCTCTACTGGGTCGTGGGCGACGCGGGCTACACCCTGGGCACCGTCGTGGCCGTCCCCGAACCGACCACGATGAGCCTCGCACT
>CALCGM010000049.1 GCA_937900985.1 uncultured Planctomycetaceae bacterium
CGAAATGCCAGCCGTGGTCGCTCCAGAGGACGACGATCGTGCGGTCGCGGGCCGGCCCGGCGTCGAGGGCGTCGAGCAGCCGGCCTACGAGAGCGTCGCCGAAGGTGATGTTCGCCAGGTAGGCCTGGAGCAGCTCCCGCTCCTTGCCGTGCCGCCGGACGACCTCGAGGTCGCCCCGCCGGTCGGCCGCCGTCGCCTGGCCCGCCGCGGGCAGGTCGTCGATGTCACCCGCCTTGACCGGCGGCAACGCGATCTCGTCGGGCGGGTAGAGATCGAAGTAGCCGCGGGGTGCGTACCAGGGGAGGTGCGGCCGGTAGATGCCCGCCGCGAGCAGGAACGGCTCGGCCGGCGGGTCGCGAAGGGTTTGCTCCGCCCAGGAAACCATCTGCCCGTCTCCCATCTCGGCATCGGCGACGTCGAACGGACCCCAGTCGAACTCCTTGGGATTCGCGGGCGGTTTTCCCAGGGCCGCCACCTCGGGCAGGCCGTTGAGCGGAAAGCCTTCCGGCCAGCCAAACCGCTTGCCGTCACCGGCTCGGGTCGCCCGTTGGGCAGGGCTGTCGAAGACCTGATCGAAGTAGTCGTCCCAGTCGGCGGGCCGGTTGAAGTCGGGCATGTGGTGGAAGACCTTGCCTCCGCCGAGCACGCGGTAGCCATGGGCCTTGAAGTGGCCCGGCAGGCTCGCGACACCGGGCAGCTCGCGATGCCAAATCGCGGCGTTGTCGTAGATGCCCGTGCGGTGCGGGGCGCGGCCGGTGAGCACGGCCACCCGCGAGGGATTGCAGACTGGGGCGGGGCAGTGGGCATTGGTAAACAACAGACCCCGCCGGGCGAGGCGGTCGAGATTCGGGGTCTGTACGTCGGGATGACCGCCCAGGCAGCCGACCCAGTCGTTCATGTCATCGACAACAATCATCAAGACATTGGGCCGGTCCGGCGGCTCGACTGCTCGGGCCGTGGCCCCGCCGAGGCAGGCGGCGATTCCGGCGACAGCGGCCAGGCAGGATCGGCTCATGGAGCGCCCCCGGCACGTTGCTTCTTCTTCCCGCGCGGGGGGGCGGCCGCGGGCTCTCTGCCGAAAAAGTAGTCGGGGTAACCCCAGCCGGAGCTGCGGGCTTCCTTCTTTGTGTTGACCCCCCTGACCTCGGCCGCAAACCGCTGGAGCACGGCGGGATCGAGCAGCGGGTCGCCCGTCTCTTGGCGCCAGGCTGTCAAGGCGGCCGCCAGTTCGGCCCGGGCGGCCTCGTGGGCCGGGTCGTCCGCCAGGTTCCGAAACTCGTTGGGATCGATTTCGAGGTCGTAGAGCTCGTAGCGTTGTGGCTGCTCCATCAGCCGGTAGGCGTCGCGGACCTCGGCGGGCCCCGCCGCGATGGCCGCAGCCGCCGCGTCAAACTCGCGGAACGTGAAGGCGACGCCCGGGTTGACCTCGCCGGGGAGCAGGTTCTCGATCAGCTTGAAGCGATCGTTCCGCACCGACCGCTGGGGGTAGAAGTTGGACTCGGCCGCGTGGGTGTGGTATTCCGCGAACAGCTCGGTCCGCCAGGCCGGGTGGTCGCCGGCCAACAGCGGCACGAGCGACCGGCCCGGTAGCCCTGCGATCGGCGTGGCGCCCGCCACGGCGAGGAACGTGGGGGCCAGGTCGATCGTCGAGACCAGTTCTGTTCGCACCTGGCCCGCCCAGGCATGGCCAGGCCAGCGGACGATCAGCGGGATCCGCAGGCCGCCCTCGTAGCAGGTCCGCTTGCCGCGGAGCATGTCGGCTCCGTGGTCGCCGATGTAGACCACGAGCGTGTCGGCCGCTTTGCCCGACCGCTCGAGTTCGGCCAGCAGATCGCCCACGAGCGAGTCGAGCCGCATCATGCAGTTGTAGTGGTTAGCAATCGATTCGCGGATGCGGGGCGTGTCGACACCAAAATACGGGAGCGGCTTCACGTCATCAGGATCGAGCGGATCGGCGGGCAGGCCATCGACCTGCCGCAGCCACGGCCCGTGGGCGTCGGGGTAGTTGATGCTGAGGAAGAACGGGCCGCCGTCCGCCGCGAAGAACTCCGCGGCGTGGCGGGCGTAATCGGCCAGGTTCTTCCGTGCGAAGTTGCCGTTGGGGATCCGGCTGAAGTCGAAGGAGAAGGCCGACTCGGGATTGACGTGGAGCTTGCCGATCAGCCCGGTGCGGTAGCCGGCATCCTTGAGGCTGCGGGCCAGGTTGGGCGTGTCGTCGCGAAACATGCGGAACCCCCAGGTGGCAAGGCCCACCTGACCGTGCTGGTGGGGATAGAGGCCGGTCAGGAAACTCGCTCGCGACGGGCTGCAGCCGGCCTGGGTTACGAACGCCCGCTCGAAGCGAACTCCGTCAGCGGCGAGCTGGTCGAGCTGCGGCGTGCGGGCGTACGGATCGCCGTAGCAGCTCAGCTCCGGCCCGTTGTCTTCAGACACGATCAAGAGGATGTTGGGCCGCTCTGCAGCCAGAGCGAGGGCCGAGACCGCCGTCATCACCACTGCCAAGAGCAGCCCGCCGTTGCCAGCCGCTCCTCGAACTCGCCCAAGACGTTGCTGGCGCACCCACATCATTATTGATTCTACGATCAAGTGTGGCCGGGAACCGCAGCCGACGGCTGCGGACGAGATCGGATCGGGGCGGCCCGGAAATCGATGAGCAAGGGATCAACGCCCCGGGAAGCCACCGCAGAGGAAACCGAAATTAAGACCCCGTGGAGTCTTACGGCACGTTGTGAATGGCTGTCAAGCATCTGCCTGGCATCCAAGACAGCCCCAGCGGCCTGACGACGATGGCGTGGGACGCGTCAGGCCGCTGATCACGTGATCCCGCCGGTGCCGGTCGGGCAGTTGCTCGGCGAGCATGCCGCGGAGCCGCTTGGGGATGGAAATCATCGAGCCGATCATCGGCCCGAAGTTGGTTGAGCAAGAGCCATTGACCGTGCTATCCCTTGATCGAAAGTGCAGTTGCCGTCGGGCTCCTGCATCAGCTCGAGAAACTCGCTGGGTGGCAGTTTGATGTTTCCCTTGGCGATCAGCGCAGCGAGCGTCCTGGGGGAGGCCCGCTTCAGGTTGGGGATCGAGAGCGACCCCGGCGAGCCGGCGAGAATCTCTGCGATCTCGACTGCATCAGACGTCTCGAAGCCAGTGATGCCCGGCAGCACGCAGGTTTTCCCGAGACGGCCGGCGTAGGCGGCCGCCAGGCGGGCGTCGGCTGTCGTCACCGGCCTTGTGCGACCAAGCATCCATTCCCAAGGGTGGAGACTGAGCTTCGTGCAGACGAACTCCGGCAGCAACTCCGCGAGCGGAGCCGGTGGCTCCTGCAGCCCCGACAGCGAGAGGCTCTCGCCCTTGAATGCCGCCAGCGCCCGCAACGACTCATCGGAGAGCCGGGGCGCGGCGAGATCCAGGCTCGCTCCCCGGAAACCGGCGAGCGCCTGCACGGCACCGTCGGAGAGCGAGACCCCGGAAATCGAGAGTGCCTTGCCCTGGAAGCCCGATAGCGCCGCCGCGGTTTCGTCGGAGAGCGACCGCAGGCTCGACAGCCTGCCATCCCAGGCCTCCGCCTTGGCCAGCTGCGCTGCCGTCTCGGCCGAGAGGCTCTTGAGCCCGCGGAGCGACAGCCGGGGGCCAGCGTGCGTGGCCAGGGCTGCGGCAGCTTGAGGATCGAGCTCGGTCAGCCCGTCGAGCTCAAGCGTTCCCTGAAAGGCCGCCAGCCCGCGGGCACTCGCCGCGTCGAGCGTTGTCAGGCCGAACAGCTTGAGCGTGCCGCCACCCGATGTGGTGCCGGCGAAGGTGCCGAGCGCGGCAGCCGCATCGGCCGAAAGCGTGGTCACCGAGCGGAGGTCGCCAGTGAACGCCTTGGACCGGGCGAGGGCTCGGGCCGTGCCGACTGAGAGCGAGTTCAGCCCGATCAGCTCGAGGTAGGTGATCTTGCTGGCGGCGAAGGCCTCGGCCGCCTCGGGAGAAAGGCTCCTGAGGCTGTCCAGCCGGAGGGTCGGGCCCAGCGTCCTGCCCTCGAGCGCCGCCAGGCCTTTCGCTGCCGCAGGGGAGAGATCGCTCAGGCCCCGCAACCACAGATTGGTGAGGCGACACCGGCCAAGCGCCGCCGCAGCCTCGTCCGAGAGTTCGGTCAACCGATCCAGAAACAGCGAGTTGTACTGACCCTTCGCCAGCTCCCGAGCCGTGTCGGCCGAGAGGGTGGTGAGGTTTAGCGTCACGTCGCCGCCGCGGAAGCTTTCGAGCAGGGCCGCGGCCGCCTCCGGGGAAAGCGAGGTCACTCCTTTGAGCGAACGCTTCCTCAGATCACCCAAAGCTCTGATCAGCTCTGGGGTCAGTTTGCGCAGGCCGTCGAGCGACACCGTCCCCGGGAAGCCTGCCAGGGCTTGGGCGGCCTCGGGGGTGAGGGCCGTGACGTCGTCAAGGAAAAGAAATTGCGTTGCGAACGTCGTCAGTCGCTTGGCCAGATCGGTGGAGAGGGCGGTCACGCCATCGAGCCCCAGGCCGCCGCCCTTGAACTCCGCCAGTGCCGTGAGCATCTCGTCTGAGAGCGTGGTCTGAGTCAGCCCCCGGAGCAGCAACACGCCCGGAAAGCCGGTCAACTGCCGAACAGCCTCGGCGGAGAGAGAAGCTCCGTCGAGATCGAGCCTCACCCCCTTGAAGCCCGCGAGCACCTCTGCCGTCTCGGCCGCGACGTTCGTCACGTTTGGCAGCCGGCCGTTCCAGCGGTTGCCCAGCCCCGCCAGCACTCGCGCTTCCTCGGAGGAGAGCGTGGTGAGGCCGAGGATTGACAGGCCCGGGCCCCGGTAGTCGGCCATCGACTCGGCGGCCCCCGCTGGAATCCCGCCGAGCCGCGGCAGGTAGAGCCTTCTTTGGAACTTCATCAAGCTGCGGAAGGCTGCTGCAGGGAGCTCCTGCACGCCAAGGAACAAGGCCTCGCCGGGGAAGGCCGCCAGCTCCGCGGCCGCCTCGGGAGAGAGCGTCTCGAGGCCAGCCAGCGACAGGCATCTGCCGAACGACGCGTAGCTTCGTGGGCCGCCCTTAAACTTCTGCAGCGCCCGGGCGGCTTCGGGGGAGAGCGTGGTGAGGCCGTCGAGAAACAGCGGCCCCTCGTCGTAGTCTGCCAGCACAGCCGCCGTCTCGGCGTCGAGCGATTCAAGGCTCGTGAGCATCAGGGCCCCCCGCAGGGAGACGCCGCCGCTGGCGAACGCGAGGGCGGCCTTGCCCGTGTCGATGCGGGCGGTGACATCCGTGCGGTTGGCCACGAGCTCGCGGGCCTGCTCGGGCGTCAGCGACGTGATGGCAGCGATCGCGTCGCCCCCTTGCCGCGCGACTCCAAAAGGATGGGCGGCAGCGGTGCTGCCAACTGCCAAGGCGAGGGCCAGCCCCACCAGACAAGCCGGCGGGCGAAACGAGATGGGCAACCGTGAGGAAACACCGCTCATCGTCGTGGTCTCCAGGGAATCAGGGAACGCTGACGGGGCCCGCGTCATGCCCCGAGTGTCGCATGTCTGCCGCGTGCTTCGCCACCTTTCGCAGGCTGAGGAACACGTCTGCCGACGCAGCATTTTGTCTGATGAGCGACCGGCAAATGCTTGGTAGTCTTTTCTGGATCGACGCGGCTTGGAATGGTGAGGCAGCGTGCTGGGAAGAACAGGGGGGCGGAGCGGATGAGACGGGTGCACATCAGCGGTGCAGAGGCGACGGCCAGCCAACGGGGGCTCTGCAGGGCCGCCGTTCTCCTTGGCTGCAGCTGGGCCGGCCTGTGCCTGGCCGCGGGGGTGAGCACGGCGGTTGCCGCGGAAGGCCCGGCGGCGATCGCCTTCAACCGCGACATCCGGCCGATCCTCTCCGACAACTGCTTCTTCTGCCACGGTCCGGATGCGGGCACCCGTGAAGCCGATCTGCGGCTCGATGCGGCCGAGGGCCTCTTTGGCGGGCAGCCCGGGGAGGGGCCGGTCGTCGCAGGCGATCCGGCGGCGAGCGAGCTGATTCGCAGGATTCGCAGCAACGCAGCCGATGTGGTGATGCCGCCGCCGGACTCCCATAAGGAGCTCTCAGCCGACCAGATCGCTCTGCTGGAGCGGTGGGTTCTCGAAGGGGCGGCGTATGAAGGCCACTGGGCCTTTGAGCCGGTTGCCGGAGCCGACGACCCGCCGGCCTCCACGACCGCAGCGATTGATCAGGCCATTCTCCTCCGCCTAGCCGAGCAGGGGCTCGCCGTGACGCCTCAGGCCGACCGCATCACGCTCCTGCGGCGGCTGCACGTTGACCTCACCGGCCTGCCCCCCACGCCTGCCGAGGCCGAGGCGTTTCTCTCCGACGCCTCTCCTGATGCCTATGAGCGACTGGTCGATCGGCTGCTCGCCTCGCCGCACTACGGGGAGCGGATGGCGATGTGGTGGCTCGACCTTGTGCGGTATGCCGACACCGTGGGCTACCACGGCGATCAGCCGATGAGCGTGTCGCCCTTTCGCGACTACGTGATCGCAGCCTTCAACGGCAACATGCCCTTTGATCAGTTCACGATCGAGCAGCTGGCGGGCGACCTCCTGCCCGAGCCGACGCAGGAGCAGCGGATCGCGGCCGGCTACAACCGGCTGGGGATGATGAGCGCCGAAGGGGGCGTGCAGCCGAAGGAGTATCTCGCCAAATACATCGCGGAGCGGGTGCGGAATGTGTCGGGGGCATGGCTGGGGATCACGCTCGGCTGCGCCGAATGCCACGACCACAAGTTTGATCCCTTCACCACCCGCGACTTCTACCGCTTCGAAGCCTTCTTCGCCGATATCAAAGAACGGGGCCTCTACGCTGGCGGCGACTGGGGGCCGACGATGCGGCTGGCGACGCCCGAGCAAGAGGCGAGGCTGGCCGAACTCGATGCGTCGATCGCCAGCCTGAAGGAGCAGGCGGAGCCGCCGCAGGAAGAGCTCGACGCGATCACGAAGCAGCGGGAAGAGCTGGAGAAATCGATCACCACCACGCTCGTCACCGAGACGGTGGAGCCGCGGATGGTGCGGGTGCTCGCGCGTGGCAACTGGATGGACG
>CALCGM010000050.1 GCA_937900985.1 uncultured Planctomycetaceae bacterium
CCCCGAGCGACCCTACTCGCCGAGTTCGCCTTCCTCTTCCTCGTCTTCGTCCTCCGGCACGACCGCCCACGCCGGATAGGCGACGGCACTGCCCCGCATCGCATGCCAGAGCACGCGGTTGAGCAGGTCTTCGGGCGCCCGGTCGATCTGGGCGAAGTTCATACGGCTGCTCGCCTCGGCAAACGCCTTGAGCATGGGATCAACGATCGAGGCTGCCGACGGGTTCATCTGATCGAGCGGCACCGACACCGGCAGGGCCTCAAACGGCGTGAGATCGGCCGCGTCGGGCGTGTCGACGAAGCAGTCGGCCATCGGCGTGGCGCTGGCATCGAAGAGATTCATCGGCGGGAGGCCGAGAATCTGGCCGATCGTCCGCAGCACGCTCGTGGAGTTGTAGTGCGTGCTGATGGTGATCTGCCGCTTGGCAAAGGGGCTCGCCACGTAGGCGGTGGTGCGGTAGCCGCTGACGCTGTCCCAGCCGGCCTGGGGGTCGTCTTCAATGATGAAGATCGCCATCTTTGGCCAGAAGCTGCTGTGGCTGAGTGCCTCCACGATGCGGCCGACGGCGAGGTCGTTGTCGGCCATGCAGGCGGCAGGCGTGGGGCAGCCGGGCGAGGTGCCGCTGGTGTGGTCTTGCGGCAGGCAGATGATCGTCAGGTTGGGATACGAGCCCTGGTCTTCAAACGCGGCGAGCTCCTCGAGCACGACATCGGCCCGAAACTGATCGGGCACGCTCATGTTCCAGCCGACCGTGTCGAGCGGTGAGTGCGGCCGCAGCGATTCCACGGCCGGCTCCGCGGCAAACACCACCTCACTCGCCTCCGGCCCTGCCTTCCAGGCGGCGTAGCAGGCGGCAAAATCGGGCTGACCGCTGCGATTCGGGTCCTTCCAGCGGACCCGCGGCATCATGAACTCGCCGTAGTTGCGGACGGTTTTTCCGGCAGCGAGGGCGGAATCCCAGATGAAGCCGGCGGGGCTCCAGGCGAGGGCGTCGTTGTCGGCATCTTCCATGCCATCGGGGTAGCTGCGGGGGAAGCCGGCGAAGCTCTTTTCCAGGTAGTCGTTGGCCACGGCGGCGGTCGACCAGTTGTGGCCGTCGGCGCTTAAGATCCCGCAGCAGTAGGTGTTGTCGAGGAGCACGAACTGCCGAGCGAGGGCGTGCTGGTTGGGGGTGATTTCGTCGCCGAAAATGCAGAGCTTTGGCTCGGCCCGACAGCCTTCCATGTCGCCGAGGACCTGATCAAAGGTGCGGTTCTCCTTGACGATGTAGACCACATGCTCGATCAGGCTCGGCTCACCGATCCGCTCGGGGATCGGCCGTGGAGCGATGCCTTTGCGGGGCGGCAGGGCCGCCGCCGCCACCGCTGGCAGCCGCATGTTGCGATCGACCTGAGCTGAAAAGGCCGCCAGCTGCTCGTCATCAGGCAGCGGCACCAGCGAGAGCGAGCCGTGGTATTGATGCGTGTTGAACGCGTCCGCCCCGTCTCGCGGCCGGGGCGTGTCGGTGAGGCCCTTGATGTTGGCCACCGCCAGCTGGCCGCGGGCGGCGTCGAAGGCAACCGCGCCGGGAAACCAGCCGACCGGGATCAGGCCAACAACGCGGGTTTCGCCGCGGTCTTCGGGCTCCCACTCCAGCACCGCCACGGCGTTTTGCGCGCCGTTGGTCACGTAGAGCCGCTCGCCGTCGGCCGAGAAGGCCAGGCCGTTGGGCATGGCGCTGTAGAGCTCGGCAGGGGTCCGCTTGGCCCACACCGTTTCCACAAGGTCGCCGGTGGCTGCATCAAGGACTGAGAGCGAGTCGTCGCCGGAGTTTGCCACCACGACGTGCTCTCCGCTTGGTGAGACCGCCATCGCTGAGGCATGCCGGCCGACGAGCACCTCACGGACGTCGCCCGAACCCAGATCGATCACGCTCACCGAGCCCTCCAGCGACGTGTGTCGCAGAGGGTCGACCCGCACGAGCATCCCCTTGCCGGCCTGACCGGTGAGGTCGTCAGGCCCGGGCCGGCGGCCGCCGAGGTTGCTGACAAACGCTTTTTTTCCCGTGAAAACCACCTCAAACGGGGCCACGCCCACGTCAAACGTCCGCACCACGTCGCCGCTGGCAAGCTCAATCTCGAGCAGCCGATTCGAGAGGTTGCCGCAGACATAGAGCCGCTCGCCGTCGGCCGAGAAGGCCAGGCCCGCGGGGATTTCGGCGGCCCGCTCGGGGGCGCCCGCTGGCGGAAGCGGGAGCGTGTGCGAAGGGCGGACGCGGCCGGCATCCACCGCAAACAGCTTCACAGACCCGTGCACGTTGCTCATCGCCAGCCAGCGGCCGTCGGGTGAAAACACGAGGCCGTTGTAGCTCTCGATCGCCCGCGTGTCGGGCTCCAGGTTGCGGTCGGAGGCCTCGCTCGGCGGGTCGAGCAGGTCTTCCGACGGCGGCTTGACCCGGTCGAGGATCTCGCCACTGGCCGGATCGACCACGACCACCTCGTTGGTCTTGCCCGACGTGACCAGCAGCGAGCCATCGGGCGAAAGGGCCACCACCTGCGGCCGCAGGCCTGGGAGTTCGACCTGTGTGCCGGCAGGGTCGATCAGCTGGTTGACCGGCGTGACCTGGGTGCCGTCGTCGCGGCGGCCGACGGTCGCCTCAGGCTCGATGGGGCTTTCAGCCTCGAGATCGCCCGCCATCGCCACCGGCTCACCGGCCACCGGGGCAGCGTCGCGAGCCTCCAGCACCTCTGCTGTCAGCAGCAGCTTCCAGGCCAGCATGCCCGCAACCACCAGCACCAGTGGAATCCCCATCACCGTTCGCCACAGCATCGCTCACCCCCCGTTGGCCCGCAGCGCATCGGCTGCTCACACAAACAAAACCTTTCACACCGACACTCTTTAGAAGCTCGTATCATACGCCTCACATCCTGCGGCCGATTGCCCACACAGAAGCCTCACACACCAAGGCGTGCCCATGGCCTCCGCTCAACCGGCTGAGCTTCAGATCGCCGCCGCCTTCCCCACGCTGATCGGCCGCCGCCAGTTTCATGACACGCCACAGCTCAACGAGCAGCTTGCCTCGCTGATCCTTGAGCGGGAACAGTCGTCGCCCAGCCAAGACCATGCCAACTTTGGTGGCTGGCACTCGGCAGGTGATCTGCTTGAGTGGCCGGGCGAGCCGATCGCCATGCTCCGTGAGCGGATCACCGAATCGCTGCAGGCGATGGTGCAGGCCTCAACGCAGCTGCCCGAGAGCCAGGCCCGCTCGGCACCGCCGCGGGGGAGTTTCCGCGTGTCGGCCTGGGCCAACGTCGCCCGCAGCGGCAACTACCACCGTATGCACAACCATCCGGCCAATGCCTGGTCGGGGGTGTATTACGTGACGGCCGCTGAGAGCGGCGACACGCTCGCCGGTGTGCTCGAGTTTTACGATCCACGGCCGTTTACCGAGATGGTCGACACACCAGGCTCGCCCTATGGCCAGCGGATGCTGATCCGGCCGGTGCCCGGCCTGCTCGTGCTCTTCCCCAGCTGGCTCTACCAC
Source organism: uncultured Planctomycetaceae bacterium (assembly GCA_937900985.1). Lineage (GTDB taxonomy): Bacteria > Planctomycetota > Planctomycetia > Pirellulales > UBA1268 > M30B53. The sequence continues at coordinate 3,524 of CALCGM010000050.1, forward strand.
TTCGTGCATCCCTCGACCGCCGACTCACCGCGGATCTCCATCGCCTTCAACGCGGCATGGCGGGCAGCGTGAGCACTCCGGCTCCTGATCCCGCCGCGCTCCGCGAGGCCCTCGTCGCCTCGCCCGCGCTCTGCCCGCTGGAGTGGAACGAACAGCGGACGGCGGTGCTCTTTGGCCGCTTCTCCGAGGAGGCCTACCGTGCGGTGAGCTTCTTCGATCAGCGGGCGGTGCCGGCGGCGGAGCGGACGGGCGTGGTGCCCTGGGCAATGGCCGAGCCCTGGCTCGTGGAGCTTCCGCGGCGGTGCGACTTCCTCTTTCACGTTTCCCACTGCGGCTCCACCCTGCTCTCCCGGCTGCTCGGCACCGCAGAAGCGAGCCTGGCGGTCCGTGAGCCGGGCATTCTCCGCGGGCTCACTGCTGCCGATCCCGAGGCGAGAGTCGATGCGGCCCTCGCCCTGCTCTCGCGGAGCTTCCATCCGGGCCAGCGGCCCCTGATCAAGGCCACGAGCATCGTCAACGCGGTCGCCGGGCGGCTGCTCGACCGCACGGCCGACGCCCGGGCTGGGCTCGTGTTTGTGCCAGCATCAACTTTTTTGCCGAGTGTGCTCGACGGGTCTCTCAGCGACATCCAGGCCCATGCCCAGAGCCGTTGGTCGCGGCTGATCGATGGCGGGCTCGCAGCCCCAGCTCCCCATTCACCAGGCGAGCAGGCCGCGGCAGCCTGGCTCTGTGAGATGCTCGCCCTCGCACGGCTGGCTGAGCGGTTTCCTGAGCGGACGTGCTGGGTGAACTTCGAGCAGTTCCTCATGTCGCCCGAGGCAGTGCTCGCAGAGCTTGCTGGCTTCTACCAGCTCTCGATTGATGCCGCCGCGGTGCTCGCAGGGCCGCTGATGCAGCAGTATGCCAAGCAGCCGGGCGTCCGCTACGACGTCGCCGCACGAGACGCCTTGCTGGCCACTGCCCGCACGGGCCACGCCGCCGAGATCGCCGCCGGGCTCGCCTGGCTTGAGGCCACCGGCTGCTTGCAACGTCTGCCGGAGCCGACACTGCACCCGTAAGCCCCGAAGCCGGCTGCCGACCTCCGCCCTACATTCTGTTGTCTTCTTTCCCCCACGCTTCACCACACCACGCCATGCCAGAGCATCCCGACTTCGCCACCAGCCAGGCCCGCCACATGATGCAGTGCTGGTCGGCCCAGGCCGGCTACGCCCCGATCCCCGTGGCCTCCACCGACGGCTGCTGGATTGAGACCACCGACGGCCGCCGCATCTTCGACCTGCGAAGCGCGCATGAGTGCATCAACCTCGGCTTCCGTCACCCGCGGGTGCTCGACGCGCTCAAGGCACAGATGGAGAGCGTCGTCTATGTGACCGACGACTTTGCGACGGAGCCGACCGGCCGGCTTGCCCAGCGACTTGCCGAGCTCGCCCCGGGGCCTGCGGGGAAGCGGGTCTATTTCGCGCAGAGCGGCGCCGCGGCCGTGGAAGCTGCGATCAAGGCAGCCAGGCAATACCAATACAACCGCATGTTCCACGAGGGGGGCCTGGCCCACGCCGATGCTCCCGGGCAGTATCCCTACCCCTACAAGATCATCTCCCGCTACAAGTCGTGGCATGGCTCGACGGCGACCGCGGCGAGCGTCAGCGGTGATCCGAGGCGGTGGTTTCAGGAGCCGCTGACCGTGCCGGGCGTGGTGTTTGCACCGGAGGCAAACGCCTTTCGTCCGCCCTTCGGCACCCCGGAAACATTTGTCGAGGAGAATCTCCGCTATCTCGACCACATCATCGAAAACGAAGGCGGCTCCAACAAAGTCGCCGCGGTGATCGTGGAGGCGGTGGTGGGCAGCAACGGCATCATCCCGCCGCCCCCAGGATCGCTCGAAGGCATCCGCGAGCTCTGCGACCGCTGGGGTCTGCTGATGATCGTCGATGAAACGATGAGCGGCATGGGCCGCACGGGCCGGCTGTTTGCCATTGAGCACACCAGCGTGGTGCCCGACATCATCGTGCTCGGCAAGGCCCTCGGCGCGAGCTGCCCACTGACCGCGGCGATTTTTTCCGAGAAGGTGGCGGCGTCGTTTGAACACCACATCTTCGGCCACGGCCAGAGCTACTCAGGCCACGCCCTCGCCTCCGCAGGTGCCCTGGCCGCGCTCGACGTGCTGCTGGAAGACGGCTTCCTGGAGAGCGTGCGGGCCAAGGGCCGCCACCTGGAAGGCAAGCTCCGCGAGCTGGCGTCGCGGCACCGCTGCGTGGGCGATGTCCGCGGCCTGGGGCTCTTCTACACGATGGAGCTGGTGGCCACGCCCGACGGCCAGGAGCCGCTCCGCAAGACCACCGAGAAGTATTCCCGCACGGTCGTGAAAGAGGCGGCGGAGTATCTCCTGGCGGAGAAGAACATCTATGTGCCCACCGACAAGTTTGGTATCTGGGTGGTGCCGCCGTTGATCGTGACCGAAGCGGAGATTGACTGGTTCTGCGAGGGAATCGACGATGCCCTCACGCTGGTGGATCGTCGCCTTGCCGGCGGCTGATCGGTCTGCAGCTCCCTTGAGAACTCGGCATGACTGCCTGGGATCAGTTTGGCCCCGACTACGACTTCCCGGAGTTTCTCGGGCGGCCCCAGAGCTACCTGATTGCCACCACGCCCCGCTGCGGCAGCCATCTCCTCGGGCATCTGCTCGCCGCCACCGGCATGCTCGGCAGCCCGCTGGAGTATTTCTCCAAGGGCAGGCTTCGCGACTGGCAGGAGAGGCTCAACGCACGCGACCGGGCAGAGCTGTTCACTGCGCTCTTCCGTCGCCGCACCTCGCCCAGCGGCTGGTTTGGGGTGAAGGCCCATTGGCCGCAGTTTGCACAGGTCACTAACGACCTGCCGGTCTTTGAACTTTTCAACTTCCAGCGGTTCGTGCACATCGAACGCCGCGACCGGCTCGCCCAGGCCATCTCATGGGTGATCGCCCAGCAGAGCGCTGCCTGGATCAGCTTCCACGAAGCAAACGAAGAGCCCACCTACGACTTCGCGGCGATTGAGAATGCCCTGCAGGTGATCGACGCCCAGACCGGCACCTGGAAACAGTTCTTTGCCGATCAGGCGATCGAGCCGCTGACAGTGATCTACGAAGACCTCGTCGCCGATCCCGACGCCACCGTCGACCGTGTCCTCGCCCACTGCGGCGTCGACCGCGACCCTGCCCACGCCCGCCCCACAAGCCAGCCCCGGCAACAAGCCTCCGCCCGCAACCACGAGTGGGCCCACCGCTACCGCCAGGAAAGCGACGCGGAATGAACGGGACGGGGTGACGCGGAATGAACGGGACGGGGTGACGCGGAATGAACGGGACGGGTCCGCGGGTGCCGGAGGCACCTCGGCTGTGCCGAGGCCGCTCCGCGGCCCGTGGACCCGTCCCGCTTGCGACCATCGCTCCGCGGCCCGTGGACCCGTCCCGCTTGCGACTATCGCTCCGCGGCCCGTGGACCCGTCCCGCTTGCAACCGCATCGCTCCGCGGCCCGTG
>CALCGM010000051.1 GCA_937900985.1 uncultured Planctomycetaceae bacterium
CGCCCCGATCGACTTGAGCACCGGATCGAGGGCATCCAGCCAGAGTGTGAGCACCACCGCCACGGTGACCACCAAGACAGCGATCAGGCTCCGCTCCTCATTGAAGTCGGCCGAGATCACCAGCAGGTTGAGCGCGAACACGCCCATCCAGAGCTGACCGGCCATCTCGGCCATGCTCTCCGGCAGAAAGATGCAGATCAGCGACACGATCCAGAGCGGATAGAAGAAGATGATCTTCGGCATCGGCCGCACGATCACCTCGAGCTTGTGCCAGGCCTTTTCTTCGGAGCCGGAGGCCTCTGCCGGTGCGGTTTCCTCTGCCATTGCATCCATCCCGTGTTGGCTACGGCGATTGATGAACACCCGCCGTGCTCATCACCCAGGCACTCCCGCCTGCTCGCGGCGAAGTCTACCAGACCAGGCTTGCCTCCGGCCACGCGGCCTGCCTAAACGGACGGGGCGGGCGGGGCCTGCTGCTCCTCCACTTCCTGCTGCCGCTGGCGACGTCGCAGCCAGCGGATCACCGGCGCAAACGTGACGGCCACCGTCATCTCCAGGAAGGTTGGCGGAATCGGCCGCTCGCGTGTGTCGCCCACGATCGATCGCAGCAGCAGCGACATCGGACAGGGGGGCAGTTCCTCCACCGTGCGGCCGGTGAAATCGAGCCAGGCATTGCGGGCCTGCTCCTCGACATACTGCACGGCGGCGGTCACCCGCTCGGCATACCGCAGCTTGGCCACACGGTGCTGCTCGCGATGATCGCGGTGCAGCCGATAGGTCTTGCGGTTTTGGATCGTCTTCGACACCGCTGCCCCTAAGAGCGTGGTGCCGACGGCAATCGCCAGCGAGACGGTGGTCAGCCGGCTGGCGCCCCCGGGGCCCGTCGCTTCCTCGACGGCCTTTTCCGTAAACCCCGCAACGCCCTTGAACAGCAGGCCGGCAAAGGCGCCCACGCCGATCAGGATGCCCACCTTCGCCGTCGCGCTCCACACACCGGCGGAGAAGCCGATCGCCACCTCACGGCCCATGTCGCGGTTGTATTCCTCGTCGGCGAGCTGGAGTTCGCCGTCGTACTGCAGCCGCGCGGAGTGGATCAGCTCCGCGGCCGTGAAGGCGGTCGCCTCGATGCGATCGAGGAAGAGCCCCTCCCTGGTTGTCGGCGGGTGGGCGTCGTTGAGCGTGAGGAAGTGCTCCCAGAGCCGTCGCATCGCCTCCCGCTCATGGGGCGACTCCGCCGACTTCATCAGAAAGGCGACGTAGGCCAGCTGGATCACGTAGTCGGGAGTGAGGACGGTGAGGTCTGAGGCTCCCAGCGTTCCCAGGGGAGCCGAACGAAGCGGCAGAGAGGCATTGGGCTGGGAGGGTTCACGCATGCTCATTCCGCCCGGAGGGTCTCAAGCCAGGTCACGAGGTTGACGAGGTCGTCTGCCGACATGGTGGCGGTGAGATCCGCGGGCATCAGCGACACCGGCTGTTTGACCAGTTCGTCGAGGTCCTCGGTGGCGAGCGTCGTGTCGACACCGTCGGCTCCGCGAATGACCACCTCGTCGTCGGTCCGCGAGATCAACAGCCCCGTCGCGGTCCGTCCGTCGGCCGAGAGGCCGGTCCAGGTTTCGTAGTTGTGGCTGATCGCTGCCGAGGGCGCGAGGATCGCCTCGTAGAAGGCGGTCTTCGACAGTTTGCTCCCGATTGCCGAGAGATCGGGGCCGACCATCTTCCCCTCGTCGCCGATCTTGTGGCACTTGATGCAGGTGCCACTGCCCATAAACACCGCCCGGCCGGCTTCAGCGTTGCCGTTGCGGCCCACGAGGTCCGCCACCGGTGGCAACTCGGCGCCGTCACGGGCCTTCGGCATGGGGAGCACGGCACCCGCTTCATGCCGGATGTCGCCCCAGGGGCAGGCGGAGATCGACGCAGCGGCCGCGGCAGTGAGCGTTGCCTCGAGTTTGCCCTCGCCAGCCTGGCGAATCAGGTAGCGGCAGCCCCGCTGGGATCGAGCCGCTCCCCGCACCGCCGAAGCCCGACGAGGCAACGGAGCCGCCTCGTCGTGGATCGCATTTCGCAGGATCTCCATGCAGGCGTCATCGGGCTGAATGCCGATCACTTCAAACAGTCGTGAGGCCCGTTCGTCGTCGGCCACCAGCAGGGCTTGCACCGCGTCGCTGCCGTTCATTGCCAGCGTCAGCCGCACCGCTCTTGCTGCCAGGCCATCGTCGCCGCGGGGCGTCGCGGCCAGGAAAACGAGGTCGTCGACCCGCTCCGCCAACCCAAACCGTCCAACAATCTCCACAAAACGCGACGTGCCTCGGGATGCATCGGCAGCAGCCGCCACCTGCTTCCGCAGCGTGTCGTCCGCCAGGTCGGCCCGCTCCAGCCGCAGGACGAGTTCCGGCAGGACGATCGCCGCCCACTCTGCGGCATCGTCACGCCCGAGTGACAGTTCGCTGCGAAGAAGGTTGGCGACAGCCGTGTGCACAAGGCCTGCCTCCTGGAAATCGAGGCTCCGCACGAGGAAGAGCGCTTCGGGCGTTGTCGTGGCGGGATCGGCCAGAAGAGCACACAGGAGTTCGGGGGTACGGCTGCTGCGGCTCCGCCAGATGATCTCGCGGCCCGCAGCGGTGCTCCAATCGTTGCCTGCCAGTTCGAGCCAGGTGGCGAGCCGAGCGTCCCAGAGGCTCTCGCCGTCGAAGCCCTGTGGGCTGTCGGCTCCGATGCCGAGGGCCTCGGTTTCCCAGCGATCGCCCGCCTCGTGCCGCGCGGCCAAGCGAGCCCAGAGCTGATCGGCCCGGTCGCCCGTCTGGCCGCGGAGGGCGATCGCCGCCTCGCGGCGGACCAGCGGCGAGTCGTCTTCCGCTGCCGCCGCCACCAGCGAGAGCACGTCTCCCTCCACGCGGCGGCAGAGCCGCATGGCGACGGCTCGCAGCCGGTCATCCCCCTCACCGGCAAGTCGTTCGATCCAGGCTTCGGCCTGCCCGGGCAGCATGCCCGCGGCCCACGCATAGCGGGCCTTGAGGTGCGGCTCCGTCGCAGCCCGGTAGGCCTTGTCGAGCAGTCGAGCGGCTGCTTCGGGCTCCGAGGCGAGCATCGACAGAGCAGTTGCCCGCGCGCAGTGGTTGGGGCTTGCCAGGGCGGCCACGCAGCCGCTGACGGTCGTGAAGTCGACGGCCGGCACCTGCCACTGGCTGCCTGGGGGAGCGATGCGGTAGATGCGGCCCATGTCGATGTCGCCCATGCCGTGGCCCCCCACGCCGGGGTCGTACCAGTCGGCCACGATCAGCGAGCCATCCGGCGCCACGCACACGTCGCTTGGCCGAAACCAGCGGTCAGCCTCGCCGTCGGCAATCGGGGCGATCTCAGCGGTGTAGCCCGCGGCCTTCGGCTCCACCACATAGCCCCGCACGACGTTGGGGCCGGCGTCGCAGTGGAGGATGGCATGCTGAAAACGCTCCGGGAGCAGGTCGCCCTCATAGAAACAGATGCCGGTGGGCGATCCGCCTCCGGTCTGGAGGAGGTTGGGCATCACGCCGGGATCGTTGAGATGCCAGTGCTGTAGCGGCACGTCCTTCTCAAGGTTGGTCCGCGGCGTCCGCCAGCCGGCGCCCGTTCGCTCGTCGACGTAGCCGTAGTTGCCAAACTCAAGCACCGCATTGATCCGCACGCCGCGGTTGCCGTCGTCGTCGTTGTCGCTCTGCCAGAGCGAGCCGAAGGAGTCGACCGCCACCTCGTAGTTGTTGCGGAAGTTGTGGCCGAGCACCTCAAAGTCGCTGCCGTCGGGCCTGCAGCGAAAAACCATGCCCTGGCGATACGGGCTGCCGGAATCGTCAACGGTGTTGCCAAAGCGGTCGACGATCGGCGTGCCGTCGGCATCACACACCCGGTGGCCAGTGTTGCCGAAGTTGAAATACCAGCGGCCGTCGGGGCCGACGACGAAGGCGTGCACGGAGTGGTCGTGCTGCGGATCGCCGGTGTTGGTGAAGAGCGTCTCTTTGCGATCGGCCACGAGGTCGCCATCGTCGTCGTGAAACACGAACACGTTCGGCGCGCACGACACGATCACCTTCCGGCCTGGCCCCTCGCCAAGCACGCAGATGCCTAAGGCGCTGTCGACATCGCGGCCCTGGTAGAAGACGGTCTGCCTGTCGGCCCGGCCATCGCCGTCGGTGTCTTCCAGGGCGAGAATCCGGTCGCCCTCGGGCCGCGTGTCTTTTCGGCCGCGGTAGTTGGTCACCTCGCAGACCCACACCCGGCCCGCCGCGTCGACATCAATGTCGGACGGACTCGTCAGCAGCGGCTCTGAGGCAAACAGCGTGGCCTCGAGATCATCGGGCGTCGCCAGCGTGGCCACCGCATCATCGGGCGCCACAGGATTGGCAACCGCACTGCCCGTCGCTGCCCAGCACGCCACGCACAGGGCAACCAGCGTTTCTCGGCCGCATGCCGCACCGGCCACACGGTGTGCCTGATCTCGTCGCATCGCTCTTCCGCTCCCGTTGCCCTCACGGCCTGCCCAACACACGGCGGCCCTGGGTCTTCCCTGCACGCATGCTACTCAACATCCCCACGGCCGACAGCATCACTCCGTGCCAGCTGCCCGGGGCGACTCGTCAACGAGTTCGAGGATCGTCTCGATCAGGATCTCACCGGTCATCTCGCCGGTGCAGACGCGGCTGATGTAGTCGTAGCGGGGAAAGCTCTGGTAGTCGACCTTGGTGAGGATGTAGCCGAAGGCGTCGTTGGTCAGGCCGAAAAGGAGGTTGTGTTCGCCCCGCATCTTCCGCTTGAGATAGAAGCCGATGTTGGGCAGGGCCTCACCGGGGATCGTGGCGATCTGAGCGTTGCCGAGGTTCACGAGGTTGATCGACACCGGCACCGTGCGGTCGCCCTCATTGCGGGGGTAGTTCAGCGGTGAGTACTGCACCACGCCCCAGAGCGTGTCAGACTCCACCGGAATCGAAACCCTGCGGCGGATGCACGAGAGCTCGGGATTCTCTTGCACGCGTGCCGGGCCGAGAATCCGCATCGCTTCATCCGCCATCAGGTGGCCAATCCGCTCACACTCTTCCCAGGTGTTGGCATCCTCCCAGTTGGCAGTCACCGGGTTGCTCGGCTGATCGAGCAGCCGGTTGTCGGCGGTGACCATGCCGCCTTGGGCGCCGTTGAGAAACACGGCCACCCCGCCTGCCTCGGCCTCAATCCGCTCAGCCATCGGCCCGATGCAGTCGGGGCTCATCACGCCCTGCCCAGCGCCAAGCACCTCGGGATGGATCGCGTAGTTGACGAGCGTGAAGATCGGCGTGCCGTCTGCCTTGGTCGTCTGGATGACATCCATCCGCCGGTCGTAGAGGGCCGGCGCGTAGTAGTTGTAGGCGATCCGCTCCGCCGCCTCGTCGGTCGCCACCTTGAGCACAGCAGGCTCCAGTGCGTCGTAGGCAGCCTGCAAGGCCTCAGCGGTCTGCTTGACCACGAAGTCGATGTAGGCCAGGTCTGCCGTGTGGCCTTCGGGCATCTCGGGCACGGGAAAGGCGTAGCAGTCGGGCGCGCTGTGGGTGTGGGTTGCGCCAATCAGGATGTTTTCCGGCGGAATGTCGGGCACCAGTTCGCGGACGCGATCGCAGAGCACCCCGGGAAAGCCGAGGAGGTCGAGCCCCACGAAGGCCACGCAGGTGTCGCCCTGCCGCACCACCGCGGCCCGGGCCGTCAGCTCCCCGAGCGCCTTCGTGGCAGGGTTTGGCACGCCCATCCCTCCGGAAACCGGCAGGGGCTTCTCGGGCGTGATGCTGCGGACGGCAGCTCCGGCAGCAAACTCCGCGGCCGCAGCAGCAGGCCGCCCAAGGCCAAGGCCCGCGAGGCACGCCACCACCACCATCAGCCAAGCTCGCACACACCGCAGGCGACAGGATGTCATCAGAAAACTCCCCGTAGACACGTCCCCAACCACACCACTCTGGGCAGGCCGCTGCTGTGCTGGCCTGCCCTCGACGCATTACCATAGGCTGCGGAGAGGTTTTCACGCCAGCAGTCACTCAGCCGCGAGGCCATCCATGTCCGTTCCTGCCACGCTTTGCGGCCCCGGATGGTCGGGTGTTGCCACCGTGCTGCTCATCGCCCTCGCCTCCGCGGGATGCCTGGCCGCCGCGGAGGGCAGTGAACTCCACAGCGAGCTGCTCTTTCCCTTGGAACACTGGCACAACCATGGGTCGTGCATCGTGGAGTGCCCCAACGGCGACCTGCTGGTCTGCTGGTTTCACGGCAGCGGCGAGCGGAAGAGCGACGACGTGGAAATCCTGGGGGCCCGCTTCGAGAAGAAGACCGGCATCTGGTCGCAGCCGTTCTCGATGGCTGACACGCCCGGCTTCCCCGACACCAACTGCTGCATGATCATCGATCCCCACGAGCGGCTGTGGCTGCTGTGGCCGACGATTCAGGCCAACCTCTGGGAGTCGGCCTTGATGAAGATCAAACGATCGAGCGACTACATGCAGGCCGATGGGCCGCCTGTGTGGGACGTGATGGAGGTGATGCACGTCAAACATGAGGGGGATTTCGCGGCCACGGTCGATCGCAAACTCGCTGACTACGCACACACGCTCGACCTCGACGCGGCCGAGTATGCCGGCAAGGCGGACGCCTGGATGCAGCACGTGAAAACGCAGGCGGCCGACAAGCTCACCCGCCGCCTCGGCTGGTTCACCCGGGCCCATCCACTCATGCTCGACGACGGCCGCATGCTCGTCGGCCTCTACTCCGATGGCTTCTCGTTTTCACTGGTGGGGATCACCGACGACCTCGGCAAAACCTGGCGGTACAGCGAGCCGATCGTGGGTGGCGGCAACATTCAGCCGAGTTTTGCTCGCAAGGCCGACGGCACGCTCGTGGCCTACATGCGGGACAACGGCCCCGCACCGCACCGGGTGATGGTCTCGGAGTCGACCGATCGCGGCGAAACCTGGAGCCGCGTGGTGGATCATCCAACGCTGCCGAACCCCGGGGCGGGCCTGGAACTGATGGCGCTTGCCGATGGTGACTGGCTCTGCATCTACAACGACCTTGAGGAGGGCCGCCACCGTCTGGCGGTGTCGCTCTCGCACGACGAGGGTGAGAGCTGGCCGGTCACACGGCACCTGGAGGCTGCTCCGGCTGGCCAAGGGAGTTTCCACTACCCGTCGGTGATCCAGGCCCGCGACGGATCGCTGCACGCCACCTACAGCTACTTCGTGTCGCAGCCCGACGGTGAAGGCAAGAGCATCAAGTATGCGCACTTCGACAAGGCGTGGATCGAAGCAGGAGATCCGCAGCCGTGAGGCTCAACGAGGTATGACACGCCGTCCCATGAGGTTCGTTACGGAGGTTTTCGTCCTCTGCTTCGCGGCAGGTGCGGTCGTCAGCGCTGCCAGAGGGGAGGATCCGCAGCGAACAGCAACCCAAGCGATTGCCGTGCTCAGGCGGCACTGCGTCGAGTGCCACGGACCGCAGCGGCAGGAGGCGGGGCTGCGGCTCGACAGCCGTGCGGCCGCCATCGCCGGTGGTGACTCCGGGCCGGCTCTCGTGGCTGGCAGTTGTGCCGAGAGCGAGCTGCTCCGTCGCGTTGGCCTTGCACGCGAAAACGACGAGGCGATGCCCCCGGTGGGCGACGGCGTCACAGAACCTGAGATCGCCCTCCTGCAGGCATGGGTCACCGCCGGAGCCGACTGGTCCGCGTCTGCCAACACACCTCACTGGGCCTATGTCGCCCCCGTGCGACACGAGCCGCCGGACGTCGACGCTGCCGCCCGGGAGCAGACCGGCGACACGGTGATTGATGGCTGGGTGGCTGCGGGGCATGCCGAGCAGGGGCTGGCATTTTCGCCAGCCGCCCCGCCGGAAACGCTGATCCGCCGCCTCTCCTTCGACCTCACTGGGCTTCCGCCGCGTCCCGAGGCTGTGACGGCCTTCCTCAGCGACACCTCGCCGGATGCCTACGAGCGGCTGGTCGACAGGCTGCTTGCCAGCGAGGAGTTTGGCGTCCGCTGGGCCCGCATGTGGCTCGATCTGGCCCGCTATGCCGATTCCCACGGCTACCAACGCGACGATCTGCGACCGCTGTGGGCCTACCGTGACTGGGTGGTCGCCGCGCTGAATGCCGACATGCCGTTCGACGCGTTTACGATTGCCCAGATCGCGGGAGATCTCCTGCCCGACGCCAGCGAGGCGACCCGCATCGCCACCGGCTTCCACCGCTGCGCCCCGACCAACGTCGAGGCGGGCACCGAACCGGAGGAAAGCCGCTTCAATCAGGTGATCGATCGCGTGAACACCACCGCTGCGGTCTGGCTCGGCACGACGCTTGAGTGCGCCCAGTGCCACGACCACAAATACGACCCGTTTACGCAGGCCGACTACTACCGCTTGGCGTCGTATTTCAACTCGACCGAAAGCGAAGTGGCTCGGGCAAATCCGCAGGTGCCCAGTTCCATCACGTTCCAGGGGCCCGCGTTGGCTCTTGCGGAGGATCCCTGGGCAGAGGAACGGGCTGAACTCAACGAGCAGATTCAGCTCGCCCGCGAATCGCTCAAGGAGGTCCGCGCAGCGAAGCAGGTCCTTGAGGAGCGGGCAGCGGAGGCGGCTGAGCAAGCCGACGCCGAGGTGGCCCGATCGATACAGCAGATCGAGAAGTCGCTGACGTCGCTTGAGCAGCGGCTTGCCGACCTCCCGCAGGCCGAATCGCTCGTGATGCGTGAGCTGGCCGAGCCACGGGAAACGTTTCTGCTCGCCCGGGGCGACCTCGCCTCGCCGCTGCAGGCGGTCTCGGCGGCAACACCCGCCGTGCTTGCAGTCGGCCCCGCTGGCCGTGGCGATCGGCTCGAGCTCGCCCACTGGCTGGTCGACCCGGCCAACCCGCTGACCCCGCGGGTGATCGTCAATCGCGTGTGGCACGAACTCTTCGGCCGTGGGATTGTGACCACGCTCGAAGACTTTGGCGTCAAAGGTGAGCCGCCCACCCATCCGGAGCTCCTCGACACGCTGGCGGTCGAGTTTCGCGAGGGCGGCTGGAGCCTCAAGCGGCTGATTCGGCGGATCGTGCTCAGCCGCACCTACCAACAGACCGCTCGCCGCTCACCCGAGGAGCGAGCACGCGATCCTGACAACCGCTGGCTCGCCCGGGGGCCCCGCTTTCGTCTCGACGCTGAAGCAATCCGCGACAACGCCCTGGCGATTGCCGGCCTGTTGAGCCTGGCGAAGGGAGGGCCCTCGATTCGGCCACCGCAGCCGAAGGGGCTGTGGACGAAAGTCGGCGGCGAGAAATACGACTACCAGGTCAGCCCTGGAGAACGGCAGTATCGACGTGGCATCTATGTGGTGCTCAAGCGTGGCAGCCCGTATCCGAGTTTCATGACCTTCGACGCCACGTCGCGGATGACCTGCCTGGTCAAACGTGCCCGTTCCAACACGCCCCTGCAGGCGCTCGTGCTCCTCAACGACGACGTGTATGCCCAGGCAGCGGTTGCCTTTGCCCAGCGGATCCTTGGCGAGCACCCTCAGGACGATGCGGCGGCGGGGATCGACCACGCCTTCCGCGTTGCCCTTGCCAGGCCGCCCTCGTCGGGCGAGCGCGACGTGCTCCTTTCGCTCCTCGCCGCCGAACACGAAGCCCTCTCCGCGGAGCCCACCCGGGTTGCCCAGCGGCTCGCACCGCATCCACAGTTTCCGCCTCCCGAGGGCAGGTCTGCGGAGGATCTCGCCGCCTGGACCGCCGTGGCCACCGCGATCCTGAATCTCGACGAAACGATCACCAAGCCGTGAGCGAGCAGAGAGCCGCCTGTCTGATGCCCATGCCAACACGCGCCACACCACAGCCCGTCTTCGTCGATGTGTCGAGGCGACAGTTCTTCCGTCAGGGGCTGGGGCTCTCCGCTGCGGGGCTCGCCACACTGCTCGCCCGTGATCTCCCGGCGGCCACAGCCCCGCGGACCGACCCGCTCGCCCCGCGGTCGGCCCACCACACACCGCGAGCCAAGGCCGTGATCCATCTGCACATGGTGGGTGCGCCGTCGCAGCTCGACATGTTCGACCCCAAGCCGGAGCTGGTCGCACGTGACGGCGAGGCATGCCCGCAGGAGATCGCCGACGCGCTCGAACTCGCCTTTATCGGCAAGGAGAAGCGGCTCTCTGGCTCAGGGTTTCGCTTCGGGCAGCATGGCGACGCGGGTGTGCCGATGGTTGAGCATCTGCCGTGGCTGGCGAAGCAGGCCGACGAACTCTGCCTGATCCACAGCCTGCACACCGACGAAATCAACCATGCTCCCGCCCAGATGTTCATGCACAGCGGATTTGGCAGGGGCGGGCGACCGAGCCTCGGCGCGTGGACAACCTACGGCCTCGGCAGCGAATGCGACGATCTTCCAGCGTATGTCGTGCTCCTCTCAGGGGCTGCGGGCGGCGCAGGCTCGCAGCTCTGGTCAAACGGTTTTCTGCCGAGCGTTCACCAAGGGGTGCGTTTCCGCTCCGATGGCGATCCGGTGCTCGCGCTGAGCAGCCCATCGGGCACGACCACCGCCGACCGGCGGCGGGTGATCGACGCTGTTGGCGAGCTCAATCGCCTGCAACTAGCCGACACGGGTGATCCGGAAATCGCCACACGGATCCAGCAGTATGAGCTGGCCTATCGGATGCAGGCGAGCGTGCCGGAACTGACCGACCTTGCGGGTGAATCGGCCGAGACACTGCGTCTGTATGGCGTGGAGCCGGGCAAGCCCTCCTTTGCGGCCAACTGCCTGCTGGCCCGGAGGCTCGTCGAGAGGGGCGTGCGGTTCGTGCAGCTGTTCGATTCCGACTGGGATCACCACGGCGACCTCGACACACGGCTTCCCAAGAAGTGCCGCGACATCGATCAAGCGTGCGGGGCGTTGCTCGCCGACCTCCGCCGCCGCGGCCTGCTCGACGACACGCTCGTCGTGTGGGGAAGTGAGTTTGGCCGCACGCCACTCGCCCAAGGGGCCAACTCCGCTGGCAAGAAGACCAAGCTCGGCCGCGACCACCACAAGGATGCGTTTACGATGTGGCTGGCAGGCGGGGGCGTGCGGCGGTCGAGCGTCTACGGAGCGACCGACGAACTCGGCTTCACGATCACCGAGCGTCCCGTCCACGTCCACGACCTCAATGCCACCATCCTGCACCTGCTCGGCCTGGAGCACACACGGCTCACCTTCCGCCATCAGGGCCGCGACTACCGGCTGACCGACGTGCACGGCGAGCTCGTCAGGGGGATTCTGGCGTAGCGGCCATGGCGGCTTCGATGCGGTCGCGGAGGCCAGCGAGGATCTCTCGGTCGCTCTCGGGCCGCGGCAGGCTGCCCGGGTGCGTCGCGTCGCAGCCGATCAGGCCGCGGAGTTTGAGAAACTGCGCCATTGAGTGCTTGTAGGCCGGCACCGGCCAGCGGAAGGCGAAGTCGCCCAAGGCCTGCAGGGCGTCGTCGAGCTCGTCACAGCGGCGGTCTGCTGCCTCCCACCACCGATCGCGGAGGGCAAACGCCTCCGGCCAGGCGGTCGAGAGCCCCAGCAGCCAGTCGCTGCCGTAGCGGACCATGTCGATCGCCAGGTCGTTGCCCGTAAACACA
>CALCGM010000052.1 GCA_937900985.1 uncultured Planctomycetaceae bacterium
CTGGCCTACGCCAGTGGGTTTTCGCGGCTGGTCAGTGGCAGCGAGACCCGCTCGCCGGTGAGGGCGGAGGCGTAGACGGAGGCGGTCATTTCCACGACGCGGCGGCTGGCGAACATGCCGGTTTCCGGCTCGCGGTCTTCGCGGATCGCATCGAGCAGGTCGACGACGGCCCGGCGGCCCCAGCTGGCCCGCTCGGCCGACCGCTCGTCGTTCGACACGCTGGCCGCTTCGCTGGCGTCTTTCAGGAGCGTGCCGTCGGGCAGGATCGGCTGCCAGGGCACGTCGCGGTCAACCCGCCACAGCGGCACGCGGCGGATGAAGGCGTGGGGCATCTGGTCGGAGCGGATGTGGATCGAGCCGCTTGAGCCGATCAGCATCAGGCCAAAGGGCGGCTGCTTGAGCCCGGCCTCGCGGACGCTTGAAAAGAAGCCGATCGGTCCGTCGGCCAGGCCCCACATCGCGTGAATCGCATCGCCGGCGATTCTGCCGAGACCTTCGGGCCCGTCGATTGCGTCGGCCTTGGTGATCAGCCGCCCGCCCTCGCTCACCGACGCCTGGCACCACTGCGGAGCACCGCCAAGCGAGGCCATCATGTCGAGGATATGGCTGCCGAGCACCCACAGGTCTTCGCCCCCGCCGCGGGCGTCTTCCTTGCCGCGGCCGCGGAGCTCGAGCAGCTGGCCGATCCGTCCGTCGTCGATCATCTCGCGAACCCTGGCAAACGTCTCGCTGTAGCGGTTGACGAATGCGCAGCCCACCTTTGTGCCGGCCTTCTGGCAGGCGGCGATCACGGCATCCGCTTCGGCCGGCGTCTGCACAAACGGCTTCTCAATGAAGATCCCCTGCGCCCCGGCCTCTGCGGCGGCGATCGCCATCTCAGCGTGGCAGTCGACATGCCGCATGCAGATCACAACGACGTCGGGCTTCTCGTCGGCGAGCATCTTCCGCCAGTCGGTATAGGGCGTGATGCCGCCGAGCCGCGCGGCCGCCTCCGCCGCCCCTTCGTCGGTCGCATCGGCAACGGCGACGTACTCCGTGCCGGGGGCGTTGAGCCAGAGCCGATCAATCGCATGGCCCCAGTCGCCCGCTCCCGTCCGCCCAATCGCCACCACACGCAGCGTGTCCATGAAAGCCCGCCTTTCGCCAGAGAAGGAGTCTTGAAGTGTGTTCGGTTACGCAGCAGGTTCGTTGGGCACTGCTGGCTGAGAGTCTGTCACCCGCTGAAAGACAATCTCCGAGAGGTCGCCATGCTGGCTGGCGTGCTCGATCGTGATCGACACCACGCGGCCCGCCTGATCGAGGTCGAGATACACATCCTCCGAAAGCTCACGTGTTTCGGCCACATCCGCTCGGCCGATTTCGACCAGTGCCGTGTCGGTGTCTTCGAAGTAGCGGATTTTCACGATGTGGGTTCCCGATACGAGCGGTCAAAGAAAGCGTTGTGCACGGTTCGCCCATCCTCCAAAAGGATCACGCGAAGCACCCTCCCGTGCATTTCCGGTATGGTTTTCCAAACGCGTTTCCGGCCATCCGACTGAACCTCCGTCGCGTCGGGATAGTTGATGGCATCAGCGATCCAGTGGTCCTTGATGATACTCCTATCCGGTCGGGCCCGGGTGGCTCGGAAATACGCAGTTGTCGGGTAAGACAGCATTCGGCAAGCCTACAGCATCCTCGTCTCACTCATCGCTTGAGTCGCACCATGCACATGCACGCCCATCACGGACATGCCCACGGGGTCGCGGGCCCATCGCAGCAGATGGACCGGGCGATGGGGGTGGGCGTGGTGCTGAATGTGGTGTTTGTCGTCGTGGAGCTGGTGTTTGGGTTTGCGGCCGACTCGCTGGCGCTGATCTCGGATGCGGGCCACAACGCCGGCGACGTGCTGGGGCTGCTGTTGGCGTGGGGGGCGCACTGGCTGGCGCGGAGGCCGCCGTCAAAGCGGTTTACCTGGGGCCTGGGCCGGTCGACGATCTTCGCCGCGTTTGCGAATGCGGCCCTGCTGCTGGTGGCCTGCGGCGTGATCCTCTGGGAGGCGGCCCACCGGCTTGTCGAGCCGCCGCCGGTGCAGGGCGTGACGATGATCGTGGTGGCGGCAATCGGAGTCGCGATCAACACAATCACGGCGGTCTGGCTGGCGGCGGGCCGCAAGAGTGATGCCAACATTCGCGGGGCGTTTCTGCACATGGCGGCCGATGCGGCGGTGTCGGCGGGGGTGGTGGTCGCGGGCATCGTGATCGGTCTGACGGGCTGGAATCTCGTCGACCCGGCCGTGAGCGTGCTGATCTCGCTGGTGATTGCCTGGGGCACCTGGGACCTGCTCCGCGAGAGCGTGGAGCTGGCGATGGACGCGGTGCCGCGGGGGGTTGATGCCGAGCAGGTGCGTGCCGACCTGGAGGCCGTGGAGGGTGTCGCGGCCGTCCACGACCTGCACATCTGGAGCGCGAGCACCTCGCAGCAGACGGCCACAGCCCACCTCACGATCCACAGCCAGGCTTCCCCTGCCGCCGTGCTCCACGCCGCCACCGACGTGCTGCAACACACCCACGGCATCAGCCACACAACGATCCAAGTCGAAGCGGCCGACCACGCAGCCACCTGCGATCCCCCGCACTAAACGGGACGGGTCTTGGGGCCGCTTGCGACCACACTGAACGGGACGGGTCTTGGGGCCGCGAAGCGGCCTCGCCTCCGGCGAGGTGCCTCTGGCACCCCAGGACCCGTCCCGCTTGCGCATCCACACCCCAGGACCCCATCTTGCTTGCGGCCGCACTGAACGGGACGGGTCTTGGGGCCGCGAAGCGGCCTCGCCTCCGGCGAGGTGC
>CALCGM010000053.1 GCA_937900985.1 uncultured Planctomycetaceae bacterium
GCGGCTGGCTTCGCGATGGCGGCCGCCTGTGGATCATGGCCGACCGCACGCCCCCATCCATGCTCGCGGCGATTCTCGGCAATCGCCTCGACCTGACGGTGGTCGATCGGGTGGAGCTCGACAGTTTTGAGATTCAGTCGCCCAACCGACGGTCCGGTGAGGTGCTCGTCGACAGCTGCGAGTTTGAAACGCCGGTCGAGTTCGTGCGGGTGGCCACCGAACGCGACGACATCACAGCCACCATCAACGGCTGGCCGGCAGCGATCTGGTTTCCTTATGGCGAAGGCGAGGTTTTGTTGACCACGCTGGCACCGCGGGGCTGGATCGCTGAGTTTGACGAGACGCCGACGGTGGCCCTCTCAGAGATGATGACACGCTTCTTTAATGTGCCTGAAGGCCGGCTTGAGCCAGCCCTGATGGAAGCTGCTGTCACGCAGCAGATTGGCTACTCAATTCCCAGTCGCGGCTTTGCGGTGGCGATCTTGGCCGTCTGCTGCGGATGCCTAACCGTGGCGGGCTTTGTGCTCGCTCGTCGCGACCAGCTTGAGCATCTCGCCTGGGCCGTGCCCGCCATCACCGTCGCGACAACGAGCGTGTTTCTGGCGACGGGCTTCGCCAACTCCACGAGCGTGCCGCCGAGCATCGCAGCCCTGGAAATCCACCGCGTGCTGCCGGGCACCAACGAAACCCGCACAGAGGGGCTTGCTGCGATCTACGACTCGCAGTCGCGGGAGGTCGACTGGTCTGTCGCCAGCCGCCGTTGGGCAATCCCCGTGCCGCCTTCAGACGGTGAAATCCGCCGGCTTGTCTGGCTCGATGACGACACCATGGTTCCCGACAATGCGTCCACAGCGGCCGGCAGCGTTGGCACGGCACGGCTCACCGCGGCTACCGTTTCTAAGACGCCGCTCTCCGTCACGGTGCAGTTCGGTCCCAATGGCCTGGAAGGGCGATTTCCTTCTGCCGGTGAGGCTCCTGCAGCGGCTCCCGCCGATGCGGTGATCGTGCAGGCGTCGATGCCGGGGCTGCCGGTCGCCGCCGCAGCCGATGGCAGTTTCACAGCCGCAGCCGATACGGTGCTCGCGACGGGCGAGTACGTGGCGGGAGGGCTCCTTTCCGACGAGCAGGCCCGTCGGCACGCCGTGCTGCAGCAGCTCCTCACGCCAGACGATGGCTGGGTGTTTCCCCGCGAGCCCTCGTTGCTGGCGTGGTCAGACGAGCTTGCTTGGGCAGATCGCTTTCCTGAGGGCTTTGCGACCGTTGGTGCTGCCCTGCATGTTGTGCCGCTCACCCTCAGCCGCACCCCTCCTGGCACGCGGTTCACCATCCCCACAACCTTCTTGCGGCCGTCGATCGAGGCCGGCCGTGGCGGCACATCCACCGCCTACAGCAGTCGCACAGGCCAGTGGGTCAAGGGGATGACGCGAGGAGGCGAAACCGTGCTCCGCTTCGAACTGCCAGCAGAGGTCCGACCCTGCCAGCTGGACGGCGGCACGCTTCTCGTGCGGTGCACGATTCCATCGCGGACCCTGGAAGTCTGGGCGTATGGCGGGGCTGAGCCTGTGCAGGTGTTTGCCCGCTCCAATCCCAGCGGCGTGCTCACCATTCCGCTGACAGCCGACCATCTTGTGATGGACGCCGGCGGCGGCGTTCGCCTCGGGATCGTTGTCGGCGACGTGGAGCGGCCCGACGTCGACGAAACCAGCATCGATGCAGATGCGGAGGGCGGCCTGGCCGACTTCGAAGACACCGGCTGGCAGATCGATTACGCACGGTTGACGCTGACCGGCGAAACCTCAGCAGCGAGAGAACAACCATGATCAGCACGGCGGGGCCCGTCGTGGTCACTCATGAACTGACCAAACGCTATGGCGAGTTCACGGCACTCGACAGCCTCTCGTTCATGCTCGACCGCGGCCAGATCCTCGGCTTCATCGGCCCCAACGGCGCCGGCAAGACGACGACCATCAAGATCCTGGTCGGCCTGATGCGGCCCACGAGCGGCTCGGCGAGCATCGCAGGCGCCGACTGCGTTCGTGATGCCCGCCGCATCAAACGGCTCGTCGGCTTCATGCCCGACACCTTCGGCTCCTACGACAACATGCGGGTGCGGGAGTATCTCGACTTCTTCGGCGCCGCCTTCGGCATTGGCCGTCGAGAACGCACGCGGCGGATCGACGAGGTGCTCGACACCACCGGCTCAACCTACATGCGAGACCGCTACGTTGAGAGCCTCAGCCACGGCATGAAGCAGCGGATCGGCGTGGCCCGCACGTTGCTTCATGACCCTGATGTGCTGATCCTCGATGAGCCGGCCAACGGTCTCGACCCGCAGGCTCGCATCGAGATGCGAGAGCTGCTGCTCAAACTGGCCGACATGGGCAAAACCCTGATCGTCACCAGCCACATCCTTCCGGAGCTCTCCCGCATCTGCAACGTGGTCGCGATCATGACCAAGGGCACGCTCCGCGCCTTCGGGACGCTCGATCAGATCATGCAGGCGATCCGACAGCGGCGAACGTTTGAGGTCCAGCTGGTCGAAGCCGCGAAGGCCCCCGAGGTCGCTTCCGCAGTGATGCGGGGGCTCGACGAGAGCGAGCAGCGGAGCGTGGCGGCCCATGATGCCGAGGCCGTGGTCCGCTTTCAGACCAGCCGCTCCGACGCCGACCTCGCCGACCTGCTGGGAGGCCTGGTGCGGGCCAACCTCGGGGTCGCCCAGTTTCGCGAGGTGCCCACCGATCTCGAAGACGCCTTCCTTACGGTCACACGTGAGTCATGATTGCGATCTTTCAACGCGAGTTTTTCGGCATTCTTCGCCTGCGAAGGGCCGTCGTCGCCATCGTCGCCATGGCGCTCTGCTCGGGGCTGCTGGTGCTGGCACGCTGGCCGTCTGAGGGCCTTGTCGATCTCTCGGGCAGCCAGGCTCGGCAGGTGTTTCGGATCTTCACCTACGGCATGCTCGCCGGCGTGTTGCTGCTGGCGCCGGCCTGGCCCGCCACCTCGTTCGTGCAGGAGCGGCGGCGTGGCACGCTGGCCCTTCTCTTCAACACGCCGCTCTCCAAGCTCGCGATCTACGCAGGAAAGTTTTCAGGAGTGCTTGCCTTCACCGGCCTCCTGCTGGTCACCAGCCTGCCCGCGGCAGCAGCCTGCTACGCAATGGGTGGTGTCGATCTCTGGCAAGACCTGGGGAGCGTGGCCCTCGTGCTGCTGGTGGCCACGCT
>CALCGM010000054.1 GCA_937900985.1 uncultured Planctomycetaceae bacterium
CATTTTTTTGGTCAGACGTCGCTGGGGCTGGGGACGGCCTCGCTGGCGCAGCTGTTGGCTCAGGAGGGGGTTGTGGCTGACGAGGCTGCGGCTGCCGAGCCTGGCCTGCACCATGCCGCCAAGGCAAAGCATGTGATCTACCTCTTCATGAGCGGCGGCCCCAGTCAGCACGACATGTGGGACTACAAGCCGGCAGTGGAGAAGCAGTTTGGCGAGCAGCTGCCGGATCATATCCGCGACGGGCAGCGGATCACCGGAATGACGGCCAACCAGCAAGGCGGGCTGCCGCTCGCGCCGAGCAAGTATCGCTTCACCAAGCACGACAACAATGCCGACGGCGTGTGGGTGAGCGAACTGTTGCCGCACACCGCTGGCGTGGTGCAGGAACTCTGCGTGGTGCACACCGCCTTCACCGAGGCGATCAATCATGATCCGGCGATCACCTACATCCAGACCGGCAGCCAGGTGCCCGGCCGGCCGAGCCTGGGGGCCTGGCTGAGCTATGGCCTCGGCAGCATGAATGACAACCTGCCGCACTACGTGGTGATGCACGCCAAGACGAGCTACGCCGAGCAGAGCCTCTTCAACCGCCTCTGGGGCCCGGGCTTTCTGCCTGCAGAGCACCAGGGGATCCTGATGCGGAGCCAGGGCGATCCGGTGCTCTACCTGGCCAACCCTCCAGGCGTCAGCCGCAGCGACCGGCGGGCTCAGCTCGACCTGCTGCAGGCGCTCAACCAGCAGCATCGCGACGCCTTCGGCGACCCCGGCGTGCTCTCCCGAATCGAGCAGCACGAGATGGCCTTCCGCATGCAGACCTCGATTCCGGAGCTCGTCGATACGTCAACCGAAACCGCCGAGACGCTCAGCCTCTACGGCGACGACGTCAACACGCCGGGCACCTTTGCTGCCTGCTGCCTGCAGGCCCGTCGGCTGGTGGAGCGGGGCGTCCGCAACATCCAGATCTTCCATCGCGGCTGGGACGCCCACGGCAACCTGCCGGCGGAGCATGAGTCGCAGTGCCGGGATATCGACCAGGGCTCGGCGGCCCTGATCCGGGATCTCAAGCGCCGTGGGCTGCTCGACGACACCCTGGTTGTCTGGGGCGGTGAGTTTGGCCGGACCGTCTACTGCCAGGGTGGGCTGACCCGTGAGAACTACGGCCGCGACCACCATCCGCGATGCTTCACGGTGTGGATGGCTGGCGGCGGTGTGAAGCCGGGCATCACCTACGGCCGCACCGACGACTACGGCTACAACATTGCCGACGAGCATGGGCAGCCGATCTTTCCGCAGCCGACCAAGGAAACCTGGACGCCCGGCTCGATGCACATCCACGACCTCAACGCCACGATCCTGCACCAGCTCGGGATCGACCACCGCCGGCTGACCTATCGCTATCAGGGCCGCGACTTCCGCCTGACCGACATCGACGGCCATGTGATGCACGACCTCGTGCAGGGATGAGGCGGCAGGTGGCGAAGCTGGATGGTCAGGTAAACACGACCGTGCGGTCGCAGATCATCAGCACGCGGTCTTCAGCCCAGAGCCGCACGCCGCGGGCGAGCACCAGCCGCTCGGTGTCTTGGCCAAGGGCGATGATCTGCTCAACGGTGTGGGCATGGGTGACGCGGGCCACGTCTTGCTCGATGATCGGCCCCTCATCGAGATCGGGCGTGACGAAGTGGGCCGTGGCCCCGATCAGCTTCACCCCGCGGGCCGCCGCCTGGTGGTAGGGCTTGGCCCCTTTGAAGCCCGGCAAGAACGAGTGGTGGATGTTGATCGCTCTGCCTGCGAGCTTCTGGCAGAGTTCGTTGGAGAGCACCTGCATGTAGCGGGCGAGCACCACCAGGTCGATGCGGCTCTCCTTGACGATCTCAAGCAGCCTCGTCTCCTGGGCAGGCTTGGTGGCAGGCGTGATCGGGAGATGGTGGAAAGGGATGCCGTGGCGGCGAGCGATCGGCTCGGCATCAGGGTGGTTGGAGACAATCGCCGGGATCTCCACCGGCAGCAGGCCGTTCTTCCAGCGGTAGAGCAGGTCGACGAGGCAGTGGTCAAACCGGGAGACCATGATCAGGATCCGGGGCCGCCGGTCGGCCCGCCGGACCTTCAGCTGTAGCTGTTGGTCATGCCCCGCAGCAGCAAGCTTTCCAGCGACGGCCGCAGCGACCTCCTCCGACGCCGGGCACTCGGTCTCGACGACGGTCCGTAGACAGAACAGCCGCGAACACGGATCCCCAAACTGGGCGCTCTCCACGATGTTGCCACCGATGTCGAGCAGCCCACAGGAGACCGCATGCACGATTCCCGGCGCATCTGGAACCGTCAGCGTGAGAATGTGGCGTGTCTTCATGGATGATCGGCCGCCGTGTCGCCGGCAAACTGAAAGGGCTCGCCGCCGATGAGCTGATCGCTGGTGATCGTCGGGCAGACGTGTCGCTCGATGTGTTCGATCACGCGGCGAGTGCCTTCCACGTGGCTCACGAAAGGCCAGGCAGCGGGGTTGTACATGCTGTCGGTCATGTCCCGCATCAAGACGACATGCTTGCCATTGCGGGCTAACTGCCGGAGGCCAAAAGGGCGGCCGAGCACGCACATGTTCACATGCACGCCGGTGAGGATCACGTTGTCGATACCGCGGGCCTCAAGGATGCTCCAGACCTCGTCGCCACGATCGGTGAGGAAGTCGCGATCAGCGTCGATTTCGATCGTGGCCAGCTGCTGCTTCCAGGGCGCCCTGGGGTTGAGGCCACGCGCGGCGAGTTCGGCCGCCCAGGCTTCATGCTCGGCCGGGTCGTCATCCTCACCGCCGTCAGACTGATCGATCGGATATTCAACCGTCTCCTCGGCCGGAATCGAGGAGCACCAGGAGGTGATGTCTTCTGGCAAGGTGGCAGCCAGAGGAACGGCCATCGCTCGCTTTCGTGCGGGATGGTCGGTGTAGGCCTCCATGCAGTCGCTCGGGGCATGAATGATCGTCGCGCCTCGACGACGGGCCTCCTTGACCACCTCATTGAGCCGCGGGGCAAACTCGTTGAGCCGCTTCACGGCGTTGAGGCAGTGGTGGGCATCCCACACGTCGCAGACGATCAGCGCTGTGCGGCCTGCGGGCCACGAGGCTGTCTGCTGCTCGCTGCGAAAGCCCGTCAAAGCGGCATCGCTGGCATGCTGCTGCGTGAGCGTGAGCTCGAAGGTTTCGGCGGCGTGGCTCGGGGGTGGGGCCATCACGGCGGTCGCCACCACCGCACACCGGAAAAATCGGGCCAGCATGGAGGCGTCTCCTTTGAGAAAGCGTCGGTTGAGAACACTCCCGTGGTGTCTCTGCCGCGAAGTCTATCAGCCAGCGTTGTGATGACGGCTTTGCGACTACGGCGTTGTCAGCCCGTGGTGGCCTCACTGCTCGCAGCCTCGTAGAGCACGGGGTTGCGAGGGTCGGCCATGACCTGGCCGATCTCAGTCGACGGCGTCCAGGTTTCATGATCAAGCTGCTGGGCGTCGTTTTTCGGCTTCGCCAGCCGCATGTCGATGTCCATGAAGATCACGGTGTGGACCTTCCGCGGATGGACGGTCGTGTTGGGGCCGGCCCGGTGCAGCGTCCAGCCGAGGTGGAAGGAGACGTCGCCGACGGCATACGGCTCGACGAGCTCGATGAGCCCCTGGTTGCGAACCGCCTCCTGGATCAGCTGCTCCGATGCATCGGAGATGGCCAGCTCCCTGCCGATCCGTTTGCGGTGGCTGCCGCGAGCGAAGGAGAGCGGGCCCATCTCCAGCGGCACGGCATGCAACGGAATCCAGGCGGTGACGCAGAGGCCTGAGGCCATCGGCCAGTACTGCTGATCGGCATGCCAGGGCGTAAAGCCGCCGCCGGGCTCCTTGTAGAGAGCCTGGTCGTGCCAGAGCCGCACGCCTCGGGTGTCGAGCAGTTCTGCGGCGATGCGAGCCAGCCGCGGGGAGAATGTCAGGCTCCGCGCCTCCGGGCACCGCTCCCAGAGATTGCCCACCTGGATAAACGCCTTTCCGTAGGTGTCGCGGTCTTCCAGCGGCACACCGGCATGGCGATCGTGGGCGAGCGTGTCTGCAGTGATCGCAGGCTCGAGGCCAGCGAGCACCTCGGCACTGAAAACCTTCGGCAGCCGAACGAAGCCGTCTTCGCGAAACTGCTCGCGGGCCGCGTCGGTGAGCGGGTAGGGCTCAGCGAGCGCGGCCTCGAGCGATGTCGGCGAAGCAGGCATCTGGGGCCTCACTTCAGCTCAGCCAGGATCGCAGTGTAGGCATCCTTCCTGGCGGCTGCCTCCATGCCCCGCAGTTCAAGCATTCTGGGCCGCAGGCCGACCGCAAAGCCGGGATCTTTCGCGATGCGAGCATCGGCCTTGGCGAGCAGATCGTCGGCATTCCCACCGGTGGCCTCGGCAGCTGCCGCCACCACGCTCCGCAGATACTCTGCCGCCTGCACCTCAGGATTCGGCTTCGATGCCGCTTCCGAGCGGCCGAGCGCCCAGCGGATGCCCTCGATCAGGTGCTGCTGGTAGGCAGGCTCCTGCCAGGTGGCATCGTTGTGGCCAAAGTTTGTGTAGAAGACGCGGCCGTCGCCGTAGGTGCGGACCCAGGAGACGGGCACATGCCAGGGCTCCTTGGGGGTGCTGGCCGTCATGTCGAGGCTCACGAGCACCCGCAGGTTGTCGGGATTGTAGCGGAGGTCGTACTGGTAGATCTCGTCCTTCCAACGAAAACGCTCCGGAACCATCGAGGCGAGCGGATGGCTCGGCTCGTGCACGACAAACGCATGCTCCCCGCCTGCGTTCCAGGGATGACCGGCGAAGTGGCCGCCGATCATCTCCACGTAGGCATCGTTGTTCTTGAAGGTGTCGCTGGCGGCGTGCATGCCGATGAAGGCCTTGCCCTTCTTGATCCACGTCAGGAAGGCGTCGACATCAGGAATCGGCAGCTCACCCGTGGTGCTTGCAAAGATCACACCGTCAAACTCGTCGAGCGCTTCCGGGGCAAAGGCCTTGGCAAACTCCTCCTCGCCAGCCGGCTGCCGCAGGTAGTTGACATGAAACAGGCCACTCTCCCGACCGAGCTGCTCAATGATCGGCTCCGCCGTTTCGATCGACTTATGGCGGAAGCCCTGAGTGACTGTCACCACCAGCAGCCGGGCCGGAGGCTCCGCCGCGATTGCTGTGCCTGCCCAGGAGAGAAACACGGCCAGCAGCAGGGCCATCATGCCGCCAAGACCGCCCATATCCATGCCGCCCATGCCGCAGCCACCCATCCCGCACTGGGGCATGTCGCAGCCCCCATCGGGCATCCCACCACCGCCGCCAGACGATCCGTCGGCCACGTGGCCAGAGACCACGCTGAGCAGCCTGGTGAGTTTCTTGCTCTTGCAGTGTGGGCAGGCCGGCTTTTCCTGGCCACGGATCAGCAGTTCAAACTTCTCGTCGCAGTGCTGGCAGGCGTATTCATAGAGCGGCATGAAACAGGTCTCCGGGAAAATATGACGGTGGTGATGAACCCGCGCGTAATGGAAACGGGAACGGCCAGTCGGGCTACGCCTTCATGGCAGCCTGGGCGACGGCAACGCACTCGCGGATGTCGGCAATCGGATC
>CALCGM010000055.1 GCA_937900985.1 uncultured Planctomycetaceae bacterium
TATGGTAGACCTGTCGGCCGAAGCCACTGCGGGCCGCTTGGGAGTGCCTGAGGGCCGACATCCTCCTGCGAAAGTCACGACTGCATGCCTACGAAGCCATCCCGTCCTGCCGCTGCATCGCCCGCCAAGTCGCTCGATGAGAAGCTGGCCAGGATCATCGCTGATCCGTCGTGCTCCGACTTCATCCTCGCTGATGCCAAAGACCCAGACATGGCCTTTGGCCTGGCCGCTCCTGGGCTCAAGCCAGGCGGGGATCCCAAACGCGGCCCCTACCGCACGCTGTCTGAGTTTCACGAGGCGATTCGCGAGATCGTGGCGGAGGGGCTCGTCGACATCATGCTGATGAGCGGGAGCACCAGTGAAAAACTCGCCATTGATGAGGGCATCTTTCGGGACAGCCGCGTGACCCCTGCGGTGCGGATGAACGACACCAGCGACATCTGGCTGGCCACCGGCAGCGGCGGCTACACCAAGCAGCCCGCCCTGCCCTTCGCCACGACCACCATCCAGCAGGCTCGCAGCGGCCATGTTGCAGGCTGCGAGCCGCAGGGCCCCCATGCGGTCGACCTGGGGCTCTTTTCCGTGACGCTCAACGACGATGCCGGGCTCGACCGGGCGATGCTTGAGGCCTACCGCAGCTTCCGCATCGAGGCGGAGCAGGAGGGCTTTCGGCATTTCCTGGAGGTGTTTTTTCCAAACGCCCTCGGGAAGGTGCCGGGCAAGGCTGCCGACGACCGGCCCGCCGACATTGCCCGTTTCCTCGCCGACCATGTGGTGCGGATGCTCGCTGGCGTGCCGCGAGCCGGGCGGCCGATCTTTCTGAAGATTCCCTACCTGGGCCCCGAGGTGACGGAGATGCTGGCCGCCTACGACCCCAGTGTGGTGGTCGGCATTCTTGGCGGCGGTGCGGGCACGACGCACGATGCCTTCGGCCTCGTCGCCGACGCCAAGGCCCATGGGGCTCGCGTGGCCCTCTTCGGCAGAAAGATCAACGCCGCTGAGCATCAGACGGCCTTTGTGCGGCTGCTCCGCGCGGTGGCCGATGGCGGCCTGGCAGCCGACGAAGCGGTAAAGGCCTACCATGGCGAGCTGATGAAGCTCGGCATCACGCCCCACCGCTCACTCGGCGACGACCTCGCCCGCAGCGACACGGCGAGTGCCTACGGGGGGTGAACGCCTACTCGAGTCAGACACTCCTCCGGCCTGCAGGGCGTTTGCCAGCTGCCCGAGCGAACTGACAGCGGCGCCGCTCCCTACGCCGGGATAAACAGCGTGGCCACCCAGTAGCAGCTTGCGGAGAGTGTCATCGCCACCGGCAGCGTGAGAATCCATGCCAGGGCGATATCGCGAACCGTGCTTCCCTGAATGCCAGACTTGTTGGCCCACATCGTGCCCGCCACGCCGCTGGAAAGCACATGCGTCGTGCTCACAGGCAGCCCCCCGTAGTCGGCCATGCCGATCGTCGTGGCAGCCACCAGTTCGGCGGCCGCCCCTTGGGCGTAGGTCAGGTGGGTTTTGCCGATCTTCTCGCCGACGGTCACCACAATCCGCTTCCAGCCCACCATCGTGCCGAGGCCGAGGCAGAGGGCAACGCCCATCACCACCCATTCTGGGATGTATTCAACAGGTTCGGCCAGCTTGCCGGAGAGGCTCTGCAACACCTTTCGGCGATCTTCAGCCATGCGGTCACCAAAGTAGTGCACGAGGGTTCGCACCGACGCGCCGAGTTCCACCAGCTGCGTCCGCAGCTCCCATCGCTTGTCAGCCTCGAGGTCGTGGAAACTCTTCGCACCCTCGAGCGAGGCCGCGATGTTCTGGGCAAGTGGCAGCGGGTCGAGGGTTGCCAGCACGGCATCGGCCCGGGGGTAGGGGTCGAGCACCTGGTCGACCGCACTGCGGGGCTTGTAGAAGTCGAAGGTCGCATACGGTTCGATCGTGGCGGCGACGGCCCTGCCCCGCTCAAAGTTGATCGCCTGCGGGTCGCGCATGATCTGCTCAACCCGTGTGGTGGCCACGTGCTCTTCTTTGAGGGCGGTCATCACCTCGACGATCTCGGGAGCTGAGAGTTCTGCTTCAAGATCACGGGCGGCTGCCACAAGGCCTGAGATATCGTCCGCCGACGTTCCCATATTGAGCGCGTAGGTGGCCGGCACGATGCCGATCAGCACAAGCATGATCAGGCCCATTCCCTTTTGGCCGTCGTTGGAGCCGTGAGCAAAGCTGACGCCGGTGCAGGTGCCGATCAGGATGCCGCGGATCCACAGCGGCGGCGGGGCATCCGCATCCGGCGGCTCGTAGAGCTTCTTGGAGGGAATCAGGCGTTTGCCGATCAGGAGCAGCCCTGCGGCGAGCCCAAAGCCAATCAGCGGCGAGAGCATCAGGGCCATGCCCACTTCGCTCGCCTTGTGCCAGTTGATGCCTTTGAAGAGCGACCCATGCTCCATCCAGGCATTCATCATCCCCACGCCGATGATCGAGCCGATCAGCGAGTGCGAGCTTGAGGCGGGCAGGCCCTTGTACCAGGTGGCGAAGTTCCAGATGATCGCCGCCGCCAGCAACGACAGCACCATCGCCAGGCCACGCGACTCCTTGATATTGACCAGCAGATCGACCGGCAGCAGGTGCACGATGCTAAACGCCACGCCGATGCCACCGACATGCACGCCGATGAAGTTCCACATGCCCGACCAGATCACAGCTGGGGTCGGCTTGAGGCTCTTGGTGTAGATCACCGTGGCCACGGCGTTGGCGGTGTCATGAAACCCGTTGACACACTCGAAGCCAAAAGCAATCACCAGGGCTCCGAAGAGCAACACCACCTGTGTTGCAGAGAGAGTGCTCAGCGCATCAAACAGTTCCATGACCGCTCACTCCATCGGATCCGGCAGGCCCTCAATCGCTCGCCGCGTTCTTTGCCTGCTCCGTGTTCAAGAACCTACGAACGCGGTGATCGGCTCACAAGCGGATGAGCCGAGCATGACAGAAATCTCACAAATCCCCGGCGGCGACTGCGATCCACGTCACGGCCGAGCCGCCGTTTTGCGGCGGGGCATGGCCCGCAGGGTTTCACCATCTTGACGGACCGGCATTTTTGGCGAAACCGTTGCGATAGCTACGACCTGGTGCCGATCGACATGAAGTCGTGCTGGCCGGGAGGGGGTTGTGACGCGTTTCGGAGACAAACCGGCCCGGCTGCTGGCGACGTGCCTGTTCGCGTTGGCCGCGTGGCTGGTCACGGCTGTTGCGGTCAGCCACGGCCAGGAGCTGGCAGCCAACGCCTCTCCGGTTGCCGAACGTGTTTCGGCAATCGAAACGGTCGACCTGCGGCGGAACGACCTGCACGCCCGCTGGGATCACGGTCTGGTGCTCGAGAGCGCTGCCGGGGAGTTTGGGCTCCGCATTGGGGGGCGGGTGCAGGCCGACGCCAGCGGCTTCACGGCCGGGGCTGGCCCGCTCCTCCCGCCGGCGCTGGCAGGCCTCAACCCGCCGCTGAACGGCGCGGCCAACTTCCGCCGCGCCCGCCTGCGGGCGGGGGGCCAGCTGGCTGCCGCGTCGGAGTGGGCGGCGGAGTTTGACTTTGCCAACCAGATGACCGCCTACAACGCAGCCTTCCGACGCTGACCGGGCCGGGCAGTCTGCCGGCGATGAAAGA
>CALCGM010000056.1 GCA_937900985.1 uncultured Planctomycetaceae bacterium
ACCTGCTCGATGTCTGCGGCCACGGGGTGGGTGCGGCCCTGCTGAGTGTCTCCGCCCTGAATGCCCTGCGGAGCGGCTCGCTCGCCCAGACCGACTTCCACGATCCCGGCTCCGTGCTGGAGGCCCTCAACCGGGCCTTTCCGATGGAGCAGCAGAACGACATGTTTTTCACGATCTGGTATGGCGTGTTTGACGCTTCCAGCCGTGAACTCCGCTGGGCGGGCGGCGGGCATCCGGCAGCCGTGCTGACCGGCGACGGCCTCGACAAGCCCCGCATGCTCGAATCGGATGGCCCGCTGATCGGCGTGGTGGAAGGGCTGACCTACGGCTCCGAGCGGCTGGTCGTGCCACCGGCAGCACGGCTCTTCGTCTACAGCGACGGGGCCTTCGAAATCGGCCGTCCCGACGGCTCCATGTGGAAGTTTGCGGAGTTTCTGGAGTCGCTCGTGACCCCGGCGACAGGCCCTGAAAGCCGCATGGACCGCCTGATCGGCGAGATCCGCACGATCTCTGGCCGCGACGAGATGGCCGACGACTTTTCCATGATTGAACTCGCTTTTCAGGACTGAACGGGTCCGTCTTGCATGCGAATGGTGAATCCGTACACTTGACCGATTCGCGGTCCAAATGGCCGCTAGCGTAGCTCAATTGGCAGAGCAGCTGATTTGTAATCAGCAGGTTGCGGGTTCAACTCCCGCCGCTAGCTCACTCGGGAACGGGCATGCAGCCGAAGACTGGCTTGATGCACCACCCGGCTTGTGGGATGGCGTTTCCGCGGCAGGCCCGTTTTGGTGGATGGCGTGCGGCAGACAGGCCGTGGCCGAGCCCCCAAGGCGGGATTTCGAGCCCACCGACAGGCGTTTCCGCACGCGAGCCAGGCCCAACCGGCTTGCGAAGGCAGGATGCACCTGGAGGATTCGACGGTCCCAGAGAGAACGATTGTCTCAAAAAGACGTGAACACAGGGGAGTTTCCCGAGCGGTCAAAGGGGTCAGACTGTAAATCTGATGGCATTGCCTTCGCAGGTTCGAATCCTGCACTCCCCACTCACCCACGACCCACACCTTCCAACCCAACTGCCGTCCGCCGAGCACGACGCCCATTTGGGAGTCATGATTGGAGCCAGGCCGACGGTGAGAGCGGGCAGGCATCGCGACGAGAAAAACTTCGCGAAAAGAAAAAACAGACGAGAAAACCGACAGAAATCCCGCGTGCGGGTGTAGCTCAATGGTAGAGCAATAGCCTTCCAAGCTAAAGACGAGGGTTCGATTCCCTTCACCCGCTGTCACGACCACCACGGGAACGCACGCACGCCACACCGACCACAGAATCACGAATCCGACGCAAGTTTGCTGCTGTAGCTCAGTTGGTAGAGCGCGTCCTTGGTAAGGACGAGGTCACGGGTTCAAATCCCGTCAGCAGCTCTCGTCAGGCCCGGCTGTTTTTTCGAGACGAAAAAGCTCTGGGCCGAGAAAAAAGCCGGGGACGCTCCGGCCCAGGAACGGTACAACATGGATCCGGAAGGAGCGTCTTCCGGTGAACGACCGACGAATTTGATTTTCTGACTTCAGCCGCAGGCCGAAAACCTGCACATCGACACCGCGGGCACGCCCCGCACAACAACGAAGAGACCCGAGGGAGAAAGCATGGCAAAGGATACGTTCACGAGGACCAAGCCCCACGTCAATGTCGGCACCATCGGCCACATCGACCACGGCAAGACGACGCTCACCGGCGCTCTAGTCGCCGTTCAGGCGGCCAAGGACTTGGCCGTGGCGAAGAGCTATGCCGATATCGCCAAGGGCGGCACCGTTCGTGACGATACCAAGACGGTGACGATCGCAGTCAGCCACGTGGAGTATGAGACCGCCAACCGGCACTATGCCCACATCGACTGCCCTGGCCACGCCGACTTCATCAAGAACATGATCACCGGTGCCGCCCAGATGGACGGTGCGATCCTGGTGGTCAGCGCGGCTGACGGCCCGATGCCGCAGACGCGGGAGCACATCCTGCTCGCCAAGCAGGTCGGCGTGCCCGCGCTGGTCGTGTTTCTCAACAAGTGCGACCTCGTCGACGACGAGGAGCTCCTCGACCTCGTCGAGATGGAAATCCGTGAGCTGCTCTCGAAGTATGGCTTCCCCGGCGACGACATTCCGATCATCCGCGGTGCCAGCAAGCCGGCCTACGACAGCCCGGCCGACCCCGAGGCCAGCAAGTGCATCAGCGAGCTGCTCGACGCAGTCGACAGCTACATCCCTGAGCCCGTCCGCGAGACCGACAAGCCATTCCTGATGGCCATCGAAGACGTGTTCTCCATCGAAGGCCGCGGCACCGTGGCCACCGGCCGTATCGAGCGGGGCATCATCAAGGTTGGCGACGAAGTCGAGATCATCGGCCTGAGCGACAAGGCCCAGAAGACGACCGTCACGGGCGTTGAGATGTTCAAGAAGCTCCTCGACCAGGGGCAGGCTGGCGACAACGTCGGCTGCTTGCTGCGAGGCGTTGCTCGCGACGATATCGAGCGAGGCCAGGTGCTCGCCAAGCCCGGCTCGATCAAGCCCCACAAGAAGTTTGAGTGTGAGGTCTATATCCTCGCCAAGGAGGAAGGCGGCCGTCACACGCCGTTCTTCGCAGGCTATCGCCCGCAGTTCTACTTCCGCACGACCGACGTCACCGGCACCACCAAGCTGCTCGGCGGCGTGGAAATGGTGTCGCCTGGCGACAACGTGAAGATGGAAGTGGAGCTGATGGTGCCGATCGCTATGGACGACGGTGTCCGCTTCGCCATCCGCGAAGGTGGTCGCACGGTCGGTTCGGGCGTGGTGACGAAGATCCTCGAGTAGTTTGCTACTCAGAAGAAAACAGACGGCAACAGGCTGCCGGTGGCTCCCCGCGAGCCACCGGCAGCTGACCAAAGGGGCGTAGCTCAACTGGCAGAGCGCTGGTCTCCAAAACCAGAGGTTGCGAGTTCGATTCCCGCCGCCCCTGCTTTCTGGGCCTTCCGGCGAGATCGCGTTTCTGCGATCTCGCCGGAATCGGCCCTTGAACTCAACAGACGAAGAGCGAACGACCGCTGGCCGATGGATCGGGCAGTACGATCGATGATCGCGAGGAGCGCCGCGCTGGAAACGGACGAAAGCGGCTGAATGACGGTGGCGAGCACACACAACGAAGCGGCGAATGGAACCTTCTTCAGCAACCTGCTGAGGTTCTCCATCTACAAGCGAAATCAGGGCCGCGTCACCCGTCAGGTGACGTTCGCCGCGCTTGCGATCGCCATCGCCGTGGGTGTCTGGAGAGTGGCCGCCGTGCTGCCGCTCTGGCTCGCCTCCGATGTCAGCAGCAGTTCGTCAGACCTGGGCGTGGTGCGGTTCCTCGTGCCTGGGGTGCTGCTCGCAGCCGGGCTGTGGGTGAGCTTCCGAATCGTCTGCATGCCCCGTTTTGCCGACTTTCTGATCGCCGTTGAGGCGGAGATGGCGAAGGTTTCGTGGCCAAGCTGGTCGGAAGTGGTGCGAAGTTCGATTGTCGTGATCTTCATGATGTTTGCCTTGGCAGCCATCCTGGGGCTCTACGACCTGTTTTGGTGGTTCTTGCTGCGAGCGGTGCAGGGAAGCGGTGGCTGAGCCGATTGGGTGACGGTGCTGAGCCTTTCCTGGCCTGGCACCGAGAGAATGCCGGCGTCGCGCGAGGCTTCGCACGATGGCGGTGGAAGAGACGACGAAGAGACGCACAGAGAGAGGCCACCGAGAGAGGCAATGGGCCCTGAGAACGAGCCCTCCCCCACACACTCTGCAACGGGATCGAGATGAGCGAAGACGAGAACACGCCAGCCGCCGACGACACCCTCGCGGCCGAGACGACCGCCGACCTCGAGGCTGCGGCTGAGGAGGCCGCCGAGCCCTCCGCAGGTGCTGCCGACGAGGCCTCTGCCGATGGCGACACGTCGGCTGCGACCGCTGCCCAGAGCGTTGGCAGCGAAGACGACGAAGACGAAGACGACGGTCCGGTCGAAGCAGAAGACCCGTTCAGCGGCAGCGAAGATGCCAAGCCTGTCGATCTCGGCGACGACGCCGAGGCAGAGGCTGCTGCAGCCCTGCCCGACATGCAGTGGTACATCCTCAAGGTGCAGAGCAACCGCGAAGACTCGATCCGCGAGGGGCTGATCCGTCGCGTCAAGCTGCAGGGGCTCGACCACCTCTTCGGGGAAGTGATCGTCCCCAAGGAGCAGGTCACCGAGTTTAAGAGCGGCAAGAAGCGGGTTGTGTCTCGCAAGCTCTATCCCGGCTACATCCTGGTGCACATGGTGCTCAACGATGAGAGCTGGTATCTCGTGCGAGAGACCTCCGGAATTGGAGACTTCACCGGCTCCGCAGGCCGGCCGAGCCCGATGCTTGAGGCGGATGTCAACAAGCTCCTCAACAAGGCCGAGGAGAAGACCGACGACGCCCCACGGCTGAAGATCAGCTTCCGCAAGGGCGATCGCGTGAAGATCAACGAAGGCACCTTCGAAAACTTCGAGGGCGAGGTCGAGCAGATCGACGAGGCCAACGGCCGGGTGACGGTGATTCTGAGTATCTTCGGCCGCTCGACGCCGGTTGATATCGAATACTGGCAGATCGAGACGGTCTAGTCGCAGCTGGCCTTTGTTGATTTGGGGCTGCAAAAAACCGCAGCCCTTGCAAGAGGACTTTTTTCAAGGTAATCACGGTGTTTCACTCGGCCGCTCTCCGCGGCGGCCGGCCTCGGCTTTGTAGCCGAGTTTTCGACCCGGCGGCAGCGTGTCAGGAAGGCGAGTTCGATGGCGAAGCAGATGGTTGGTCAGGCCAAGTTTCAGGTCCCCGGCGGGCAGGCAACCCCGGCTCCGCCAGTGGGCACCTCTCTCGGCCGCTTCGGCATCAATCTTGGGCAGTTTGTGCAGCAGTTCAACGACCGCACGAAGGAAGCCGGCGGCATGCCGATCCCCGTGGTGGTCACCGTCTACAACGACCGCTCGTTTGATTTTGTCACCAAGAGCCCGCCGGCGGCTGCCCTCCTGAAGAAGGCGGTCGGCCTGGCCAAGGGCTCCGGCGTGCCCAACAAGACGAAGGTCGGCAAGGTCACCACCGAGCAGCTCAACGACATCGTGAAGCTGAAGGCTGCCGACCTCAACGCTCGCGACGAAGAGCATGCCCGCCGCATGATCGCCGGCACCGCTCGCAGCATGGGTATTGAACTGGCCGACTGAGCGGCCGCCATGAAGCGGCCCACCAAACAAACACACCAAGGTCCGAAACAATGAAACTCACCAAGCGGATGAAGGCGGCCACCGAAAAGCGGCCCAAGAACGATATCGCCCTGCCCCTCGCTGAGGCGATTGGCGTGCTCAAGGGATTTCCTCCCACGAAGTTCGACCAGACCGTCGAAATCCACGTGCGGCTCGGCATCGATCCCAAGCAGGCCGACCAGATCGTGCGAGGCTCGATTGTGTTGCCACACGGGATCGGCAAGTCCAAGCGGGTCGTTGTGTTTGCCAAGGGCAACCTCGCTGAAGACGCGACCGCCGCGGGCGCTGAGGAGGTCGGTGGCGAAGAGCTGGCGAAGAAGATCAAAGACGGCTGGACCGATTTTGATGTCTGCATTGCCGCTCCCGACATGATGGGCCTGGTGGGCCCGCTCGGCAAGGTGCTCGGCCCCCGAGGACTGATGCCCAGCCCTCGTGCCGGCACGGTGACCGCCGAGATTTCCAGGACGGTCAAGGAATACAAGGCAGGTAAGGTTGAGTTCCGCAACGACCCCACCGGGATCGTTCACTCGGTGGTTGGCAAGGTGAGCTTCGATTCCGCGCAGCTCGCCGACAACATCCGTGCCTTTGTGGACCATATCAACGGCATGCAGCCGTCGAGCGTGAAGGGGCAGTACATCAAGAGCGTGGCGATCGCTGCGACGATGAGCCCCGGGGTGATGGTCGCGATCTGATGCTGCTGCCGCAGCGTCGACGCCTCCTTCGAGACTTTGCTGGGGCCGCAGCGAAGTTTTTCTACCCCCCCTTCCCGGCCGCGACAGTTCGTGCACAATGAGGGGTCCGCTGCCAGGCAGCCGGGCCGCCCGCGAGAGGATTCATGAGCAAGCGCATCAAGACCATGCTGATCGAGGATATCCGTAGCCGCCTCGATGGGGTGAACGACGTAATTCTCGTCTCCCTCGGACAGCTCGACGCCAACAAGACGACGGAGCTTCGGCG
This sequence comes from uncultured Planctomycetaceae bacterium, assembly GCA_937900985.1. GTDB lineage: Bacteria > Planctomycetota > Planctomycetia > Pirellulales > UBA1268 > M30B53. Next base: position 6,223 of record CALCGM010000056.1, read on the forward strand.
GACCCTCCGCCAGAAGAAGATCCAGCTGCAGCTGATCAAAAACAGCCTCGCACGGCAGGCAACGCTCGACACCCCTCTCGCTCCCGCCTTCACCGAAACCGCCGGCATGCTCGCCATGGCCTGGGGTGGTGAAGATGTGGTCGACCTCGCCAAAGAGCTCGATCGCATCGTCAAGATGAAGGAGTTCGAGGGCATCGAGTTTCGTGGTGGCGCGCTCGACGGTGGCCGGCTGGAGCCAGACGATGTCAAGGCTGTGGCAAAGTGGCCCTCGCGTGCCGAACAACTCTCCATTCTTTCCGGGCAGATTTCTTCCGTCGGCAGCATGCTCTCTGGGCAGCTGATCTCGGCAGGTGGCGCGATCGCCAGCCAGCTGAAGACGCGGATGGAAGAGCTCGAGAAAGCGGAGGCGTGACGAGGGCGCCCGGACGCAACGTTTTTTGGCGAGCGATTGCCAGACGGCGTTGACCGGGAAGCGAAGAAACGCAGCGGACAAGACATGCCCTCCTGATGACGGCTTCGGAGGGCGGATTCAAACGGCGGCCATGGCACCAGTGGGCTGAGTGGCCGATTTTTCAAAGGGAAAGGACCTGACGTGATGGCAACGGCTGAAGAAACCCGTGAGTTCTCGAGCGAAACCAAGGAACTTGGCGACAAGATCGTCGGCCTGACGCTGAAGGCAGCCAAGGAACTCTCCGACTACCTCGACGAAGTTCACGGCATCAAGCCCGCAGCCGGCGGCGCGGTCGTGATGGCTGCCGGCGGTGGCGGTGGCGGCGAAGGTGGCGGCGAAGCTGCTGCTGAGAAGACCGAGTTTGACGTGGTGCTCGAGAGCTTCGGCGACAACAAGATCGGCGTGATCAAGGTTGTCCGCACGGCAACCGGCCTCGGCCTCAAGGAAGCCAAGGACCTCGTCGAGAGCGCTCCTGCCAAGATCAAGGAAGGCATCTCCAAGGAAGACGCCGAGAAGCTCAAGGCGGAACTGGAAGAAGCCAAGGCGACGGTCGCTATCAAGTAGCGAACCTGGGAAACATAGGCTCGACGCGGGGAACTTGGCGTCCCCGTCGTCGGGCGTTATATTTCCTGATTGCAGCCGTCTCGCCTTTCGTTTCCCTGTCGGCATGATGACCGTGAGGAGCGACCCGCTTCCACAGCCATGGTGTCGCGACGCCAGCCGGTGCGTCTGTCCATGCCAATGCGTCGAGCGCTGCGGTCGTTTGCCACCTGTGTGTTCAGTGGTGGGCGAACCGCATCCGCTGGTTCCTGTGCCGTCCCTCCAAGCGGATCGTTCTCAAGGAGTCGCCCGGGCTCCTGTGGTGATCCGTGCTTCCTGCTGTCGCCCTCGGCTGGTCTCGCCTCAGACTGGCCTTCGCGGTCGCCCACCGGCCGCGGTTTGCAAACGATCCTCCGGTTCATCTCCACAGGAGTTCTTCCTCAATGGCAACAAGCGCCGTCCGCCGCCTCCAGACCACCGACGTTCGCCACTTTGGAAGCCATCGCGCCAGCCATCAGATCCCAGACCTGACCGACATTCAGACGCGTTTCTTCGACGCGTTCCTGCAGCGGGATGTGCCGCACGCCAAGCGGAAGGACCACGGCATCGAGGGCGTGCTGCGGGAAATCTTTCCGATCGAGAGCTACGACAAGACCGTCAAGCTCGAGTATCTGCGGTATGACCTGGGCAAGCCGCGGTATGAGCCGGATGAATGCCGCCAGCTGCGGCTGACCTACGGCCGTCCGCTGCGGGTGTGGCTGCGGCTGACGCGGGAAGAGCCGATCGAGGAAGAGGTCTACCTCGGCGACGTGCCGATCATGATGGGCGGCGGCGAGTTCATCATCAACGGTGCCGAACGCGTTGTTGTCAGCCAGCTTCATCGTTCACCCGGTATCGACTTCGTGGCCGACACCGAGTCGACCGATCGCAAGACCTACAGCTGCCGGATCATCCCGGAACGTGGCAGCTGGATCGAGATCAATGTCTCGAAGAAAGACACCCTCCAGGTTCGCATCGACCAGAGCGGCAAGTTTTCCGCGCTGACGCTGCTGCGGGCGATGGATCCGAGGTATTCCAGCGACGCGGAGATCCTGAAGCTCTTCTCGCAGCCGACGCTGCTGAAGGTCTCGGGCGGCAAGAGCGTGGCCAAGCTGGAAGGCAAGATTGCCGCCACGGATGTCGTCCATCCCAAGACGAGCGAGCGGGCGGGCGAGATCATTGTCGACGCCGGCGTGAAGATCAATCGCGACATGGCCGAGCTGATCTGCACCTCCGGCATCAAGAGCGTCGAGCTGTTTGACGACGACAAGACGCCGCTTGTGCTCAACAGCCTGCGGGAAGACGCTGACGAGTCGAAGCGGCGGACCGGCGTGGCGCCGAGCCACGAAGACGCGCTGGTGCGGATCTATCAGCGGCTGCGTCCTGGCAATCCTCCCGCCCTCGACAAGGCTCGGGCCCTCTTCGACGAGAAGTTTAACGACGCCAACCGCTACCGGCTCGGCCGCGTCGGCCGCTTCCGTATCAATCGCAAGCTTGGTCTGTCGGTTCCCGAGACGGAGATGACGCTGCGGGCCGATGACCTGATTGCAGCGATCACCTACATCCTCAACCTCACCGATGGTGAGCCCGATGTCGAGATCGACGACATCGACCATCTCGGTAACCGCCGCCTGCGGACCATCGACGAGCTCGCCAGCGACGAGCTTCGCAAGGGCTTCCTGAAGCTCCGCCGCACGGTGCAGGAGCGGATGAGCCTCAAAGATGTCTCGGAGATGTCGCCTCGGTCGCTGATCAACCCCAAGAGCATCTCGGCCGCCATCGAATACTTCTTTGGCCGCGGCGAGCTCTCGCAGGTGGTCGACCAGACCAATCCGCTTTCGATGCTGACCCACGAGCGGCGGCTTTCGGCCCTCGGCCCTGGTGGCCTCAACCGGAAGCGTGCGGGCTTTGAAGTTCGCGACGTGCACATCTCGCACTACGGCCGAATCTGCCCGATCGAGACGCCCGAAGGCACCAACATCGGCCTGATCTCGAGCCTCGCGATCTACTCCGGCGTCGACTCCTACGGCTTCCTGGTCACGCCCTATCGAAAAGTCTCCAAGTGCAAGCTGACCGACGATGTCGTCTGGCTGCGGGCAGACGAAGAGCAGAATGCCTATCTCGCTCCAGCCGACGCTCCCGTGGTTGACGGCAAGATCGAAGGCGATTCGAT